>NZ_JBJJLR010000017.1:0-109570 GCF_046230975.1 Pseudomonas sp. KCJK9058 | reverse complement strand
GGAGGCCACCCCGCCAGTTTGGATCAGCCCGGCGGTTTGGGTCGACCAACCGAGTTGGGTCCACCCCCAATCAGTGTAGGGGCGGGCTGGCCCGCGAAGCCGGCAGTTCAGGCAATCACGATCACTCGTCGTCAGCAGTCCCGTTGGCCCGCCAGTAGGCTGCAGCCTTTAGCGCGTCTTCCGGCACCCCTTTCTCCAGCAAAAACGCCTTGGCCTGGCGAGTCAGGGCTTTTTCCAGCGCTACCCAGGCATACAGCCGGCCTTGCGGCAAGCTCAGGTTCCGCACCAGCTCCAACAAGTCTTCCCCTTGGCGACGTACCCAGATCACTTCCACCTGCGCCTTGCTTGGCAGCGGCTGGCGCTCATGCTCGTCTTCGATCTGGATCACTGCCAGCACCTGGCGGCCCGCCGGCAACTCCTCCAGCCGACGGCCAATGGCCGGGATGGCAGTTTCATCTCCGATCAGCAGGTAGCTGTCGAAAATATCCGGCACCACCAGCGAGGCCCGTGGCCCTGCGATGTCCAGGGTTTGCCCGGGCGCGGCTTGCGCGGCCCAGGTAGAGGCAGGGCCGTCGCCGTGCAGCACGAAGTCGATGTCCAGCTCATGTGCCACCAGGTCGATGCGCCGTGGTGTGTACTCGCGCATGGTGGGCCGCGCGCCACCGTCCTTGCCCAGATTACGGGCCTCGATGGCCTGTTGTTGCTCCGGCGTTTCGGCGAACAGCAGCTTGATATGGTCGTCGCTGCCCATGCTGGTAAAGCCTTGCAGCTCGGCACCCCCCAGGGTGATGCGGCGCATGCGCGGGGTCAGCTCGGTGACCCGCAGCACCTGCAGACGGCGCTGGCGGATCTCGTGGTTTACGCGGTGAATGGTGTCACTCATGGGGCGTCTCCCTGAAAGGTTCGGTGGGCCCGGAGGCGATGGCCTTGGCGGTATGGTTGAGCAGGTCACGGACCCGTTCGATTTCTTCCACTGTCCAGCGGCCGCTGTGCATGTGCAGTGCATGGCGCAGGTTGCCGACCGCTTCATGAATCTCTGGCGGGCGGTCGTGGCCGCGCAGGGCGCGTTTGCTGACCTCGATGCGCATGCGCACGCCATCCAGGGCTACTGCCTGATCCGCCAAGGCGCTGCGGCCGGCATCGGTGATGGCGTAGAGGCGTTTGCTGCCTTGTACCTGGCCGCTGATCAGTTCGGCCTCTTCGAGGAAGTTCAGCGTGGGGTAGATCACTCCAGGGCTTGGGCTGTAGCTGCCGTCGAACAGATTTTCGATCTGGCGGATCAGGTCGTAACCGTGGCCGGGCTGCTCGGCCAGCAAGTCCAGCATCAGCAGCTTGAGGTCACCCGGGGCGAAGACACGCGGGCCGCGCTCGCCACGGGCGGGGCGCCGCTCGAAGGGATCATGAGGGGGATGTTCGCGCATAAGGATAGGGCTCCGTCGTTTGCGATATATCTTAAGATATTACTCAAGATATATCTAAAGACAAGCCCTTCAATGCTGATGATTATCATCTACTGCGTCGATGTGTTCCCTGTCGGTGGTGGTGTGTGCAGGGCAACCTGTGGCGGCTTGCACTCATTCGGATTGCCAGGCTGCAGGTATGGCATGAGGATCGGTGCCATGCCCTTGAGCACCTGCACTGGCAGCGCCGAAGTAAATTTGAATGCTTCTGCCGTGCGACCCGGCACGAAGGCGGTCAGCGTGCCGAAATGGTTGTCGCCGAGGAAGAACACGAAGGTGGCGGTGCGGTTTAGCGAGCGCGAGCCGATCAGCCGGCCGCCGGCGCCAAAGCTCTCGATTCGGTTGTCGCCGGTACCGGTCTTGCCGCCCATCACCAGTGGGGTGCCGTCCTGCAGCTTGAAGCTGCCGGAAATACGCCGCGCGGTACCTGCATCGACCACTTGCGACATGGCGCCTTTGAGTGCACGCGCCACTTCGACTGGCAGAATTCGCACGCCCCGGTCCGGGTCTGTGATCAACTTGGTCTCGTAGGGTGTGTTGGCTGCGAAGTGCAGGGTGTCGATGCGCAGGGTCGGCAGGCGAACACCGTCGTTCTGGATGATCCCGACCAGTTCGGAGAGGGCAGCGGGGCGGTCGCCGGAGCTGCCGATGGCGGTGGCCAATGAGGGCACCAGGTGGTCGAATGGATAGCCCACGCGTTTCCAGCGTTGGTGGATGTCGAGGAAGGCTTCGATTTCGACCATGGTGCGGATGCGGCTGTCACGGGCGCCCTGGTAGCGGCTCTTGAACAGCCAGCCGTATACCTCCTGGCGTTCGAAACGACTGGCGTTGATCATCTCGGTCAGTGTCGAGCTTGGGTTCTTCAGCAGGTAGCCAAGCAGCCACAGGTCCAGCGGGTGGACCTTGGCGATGTAACCCTGATCAGGCAGGTCGTACTTGCCGGGGCCGTAAGCTGCGTACATCTCTGACAGACGGCCATCGGTCAGTTTGCCCAGCACGGCCTTGTCGCCCTTGAGGTGGGCACGCACGAAGGCGTTGAAGGTTTCCTGGCCTGCCTCGGGGAACAGGTAGCGGTGTACCGCCGCCAACCGCTGCGGGGTCACGCGCATGCTGTCGAGGAAGGTGTCCAGGCGTTGTTGCGAGGTTTTACGCTGGTACTTCTTCCAGAAGCGCATCAGGTAGTTGGTGCCTTCCTTGTCGGCAAAGCGCGCAAGGTACTCCTGGCGGCGCGGGTCGGTATCGTCCTTGAGCAGCGGCACGCGGTTGTACGGCTGCTGGTAAGTCACGTAGCGCACCAGGTCGCGCATCAGGCGGATGAACGGCAGGTTGATCGACTCGCGCAGTGCATCCTTGAGTGTCGGGTTGCGGTTGTTGTCTTCCTTGCGGAAGTTGTTGAACACATGCATCCCGCCACCGGTGAAAAACGCTTCGCCGGTGTTGGCCGAGTACTTGCGCTCGAGCGCGGCGTCGAGCATGGCGTCAAGGCTCTGGTTCTTGCTGTTCTGCGCCAGCCATTCCAGCGACCATTGCGTGATGCGGTCGAGTTCAGCCACTTCGACCTTCTTCAGCTCGGCGGCAGGTTTGCCGGCGTATTTGTCGTGCAGCTCGGCGATAATTTCAAGGTAGGTGGTCAGTACCCGCAGCTTGGCGGTTGAGCCCAGCTCCAGCTTGCTGCCTTCGTTGATGTCGAAGGGCTGGTTGGTGCTGTCGGTCTGCACCCGGACCCGCGAGCCATCGGCGGTGCGTTCGAACAAGGTGAAGCTGTAGCTCACCTGGTCGGTGGTCTTGGCAGTGAGCAGTCGCTCGCCGATCAGGCCGATCTGTGCGGCAAACTCCGGGTCGGCAAGGTTTTTCAGGTACTGGCTGATCTGCAACTGCAGGTCGGCCTGCAAGGTACTGGTGGCTGACAGGTCGAGGCGGTCGAGGTCGTACAGCGGGCGATTGAGCATGGCCGACAGGCGGTTGCGTGCCAGGCTGATGCCCTTGTTGGTAATGATCGGTACGATGGTCGGCTGCGCGACCCAGTCGCGGTACACCGCCTTGCTGGCCAGCGCGGCATCGGCCAGTGGCTGATCGATGACCTTGTTGGCGGCGAGCACGCGGATGTGCGCGTCGGTCAGTTCGGCCAGCTCGACCCGGCCCTTGGACAAGTAGTGTGAGGGGCGGCGTTGGGCAATCATCAGCGACAGCACCTGGCGCAGGGCCAGGCCGCGTGCGGCCATGCTCTCGGGGTCGGTGGCGGTGGCGTTCAGGGCCTGGTTGACCTGGTCGAAGTCGGCGCCGTACCACACCCGCAGGCCCTCGGCCATGCCATGTACCTCACCATGCCCAGGCACAGCCGACAGCGGTACGCTGTTGAGGTAGTCACGCACGATGCGCTGGCGTGCCTCGGTGGTGTCGGGGCCGCCCTGGTAGGCACGCACGCTGGCAGAAATCATCTGCCGGATTTTCTCTGCGCCCGACACCGTCAGGCCGTCGGGTGAGTGGCGATATTTCTCCAGCTGCGTGGCCAGGGTGCTGCCGCCGGCAGACTGGCCGGGCAGGGCCAGGTACTTGGCGACCTGGCTGTAGGCGGCCTTGGCAAAGCGTGGCCAGTCCACTGCCGGGTTGTTACGTGGGTCCTGGGTATCCAGCAGGTCGCGGTTTTCGATGAACAGCAAGCTGTTGACCATCACGGGAGGGATCGCTGCAAAGTCCGGGTACAGGTGCTGGGGGTAGTTGTACTGGTACAGCGTGTCGCCGCGGCAGTCGGTGATCGACAGGCCGGCCTGGATTTTCTCGATATAGGGCGCGAACAGCCCATGATCGACGTAGTTCATCAATGCGGGTGAGAACTTCACCTGTTCGCTGATGAGGTAGTCGCGCTTGAGCAGGCGTGGCAGGAATTCACCCAGGGCGCTATAGCCCAGGCGTTTGTCGAACGGCCCATCACCGGGGTAGATGATGGCATCGCTGGGACCGGGTTGCAGTGAATAGGTCAGTGTACCGGCCAGTTTGCTGAACTCGCGCGATTGCAGTTCGGAGGTACGGAATTCGTCATACGCGGCAACACCTATGGCGACCAGTGCCACCAGCAGGATGAGGATGATCAGCCGCCACCATAGCCGACGCTGACGGGGGGACTTGGGTTGTGGCGTCTCGGCCGGAGGTATCTCGGGTGCTTCCGTTCTGCTTGGTTCCGATTGCCACAGTGCGCCCATAGTCTTCTATCCGGCCAAGTATTTTCGTCTTGCTTGTCTGAAGCTTAGACGTTGAGTGGATAGGGTGAAAAATTTGTAAGAAGAAGGAAAGTGGTGAGGGGCTATGCGGCTTTGGTGTGGGTTCCTTCAACGGACGATGTTGCTATGGTGCCTTGGCGATTTTTGGGGCGTGTAGCCGCCCCAGAGTTCTAGCCAAATTTCTGCATATATACAGTGAAAACTCCTACAACGGTCTTCCTATACTGCTCGCCCCCTTCGCCTTGCCGGGCGCTCTACTCCGGCACACGGGCCGGTCCACAAGGCCAGCCTGGCAAGCCAATGCCACGCCTATCGGCTTGGTCGCGGCGGCACGAAGGTCAAATCCAATAACAAAATGAGGTTGTATTGCTATGCCAGTCGGCAACCACTCTGCCCACGGCCAGGCCACAGAAGGCGGCCCGCTCAAGCGTGAACTGGGCGAACGGCACATCCGCCTGATGGCGCTGGGCGCCTGTATCGGTGTCGGTCTTTTCCTCGGTTCGGCCAAGGCGATCGAAATGGCCGGTCCGGCCATCATGTTGTCCTACATCATCGGCGGCCTGGCCATCCTGGTGATCATGCGCGCCCTTGGTGAAATGGCCGTGCACAACCCCGTCGCCGGCTCGTTCAGCCGTTATGCCCAGGATTATCTCGGCCCATTGGCGGGCTTCCTGACCGGCTGGAACTACTGGTTCCTGTGGCTGGTGACCTGTGTTGCCGAAATCACGGCAGTGGCCATCTACATGGGCATCTGGTTCCCCGACGTTCCGCGCTGGATCTGGGCCCTGGCGGCGCTGGGCAGCATGGGCGCGGTCAACCTGGTGGCGGTGAAGGCTTTTGGTGAGTTCGAGTTCTGGTTCGCGCTGATCAAGATCGTCACCATCATCGCCATGGTGCTTGGCGGCATCGGCATCATTGCCTTCGGCTTTGGCAATGACGGTGTGGCAGTGGGGATCTCCAACCTGTGGAGCAACGGCGGCTTCATGCCCAATGGCGTGACCGGCGTGCTGATGTCGCTGCAGATGGTGATGTTCGCCTATCTGGGTGTGGAAATGATCGGCCTCACCGCCGGTGAAGCACGCAACCCGCAAAAGACCATTCCCCAGGCCATCGGCTCGGTGTTCTGGCGCATCCTGCTGTTCTACGTCGGCGCGTTGTTCGTGATCCTGTCGATTTACCCGTGGAACGAAATCGGCAGCCAGGGCAGCCCGTTCGTCATGACCTTCGAGCGCCTCGGCATCAAGACCGCTGCCGGCATCATCAATTTCGTGGTCATCACGGCGGCGCTTTCGTCGTGCAACGGCGGCATCTTCAGCACCGGGCGCATGCTCTATAGCCTGGCGCAGAACGGCCAGGCGCCGGCGGCCTTTGCCCGCACCTCGAAGAACGGCGTGCCACGCAATGCGCTGCTGCTGTCGATCGGCGCGTTGCTGCTGGGCGTGCTGGCCAACTACCTGGTGCCAGAAAAGGTCTTCGTCTGGGTGACCTCGATCGCCACCTTCGGTGCGATCTGGACCTGGGTGATGATCTTGCTGGCACAGCTGAAGTTCCGTGCCGGCCTTACCACGGCCGAGCGCAAGGCACTGAAGTACCGCATGTGGCTGTGGCCGCTGAGCTCGTATCTGGCACTGGCCTTCCTGGTGCTGGTGGTCGGGCTGATGGCGTACTTCGAGGATACGCGTGTGGCCCTGTACATCGGCCCGGCGTTCCTGGTGTTGCTGACAGTGCTGTATTACACGTTCCGCCTGGCGCCGAAAGACGCACAAGGTGTGACGAGTACCGCCTCCTGACCTGACGTGGGGCCGCTTTGCGGCCCCAGCGTTCTCTCAGGCCGCCACTTCGCTGTGCGGCTCGAAACTGTCCGCCCGGGCCAGTTGCCACATCCGCGAATAGAACTGCCCGTTCACCTCGCCGGTCAGCAGCTCACCTGGCTTCAAAAACACATGCATCTGCGAGAACAGCTTGATCTCGGTGGCTGAAATGCGCCGCACCAGGTGCTTGGCCTCCAGTTGTGCCGGATGCTCCAGGCCGGCCGCCGCCAGCATTTCTGCCAAGGCACGCAACGTGTTGTGATGGAAGTTCAGCACCCGCTGGGCTTTGTCGGGCACCACCAGCGCACGCTGGCGTAGTGGATCTTGCGTGGCCACACCGGTCGGGCACTTGTTGGTATGGCAGCTTTGCGACTGGATGCAGCCGATGGCGAACATGAAGCCCCGTGCCGAGTTGGCCCAGTCGGCGCCAATGGCCAGCACGCTGGCGATGTCGAAGGCGCTGACAATCTTGCCGCTGGCGCCCAGCTTGATCTTGTCGCGCAGGTTCAGGCCGACCAGGGTGTTGTGCACGAACAGCAGGCCTTCACGCAGTGGCACGCCGATATGGTCGGTGAACTCCACGGGCGCTGCGCCGGTGCCGCCTTCCTTGCCATCGACGACGATGAAGTCGGGCAGGATGCCGGTTTCCAGCATGGCCTTGGCGATGCCCATGAATTCCCACGGGTGGCCCAGGCAGAACTTGAACCCCACTGGCTTGCCGCCGGACAGTTCACGCAACTGGGCGATGAACTGCATCATTTCGATCGGTGTCGAGAAGGCGCTGTGGCGCGACGGTGAGATGCAATCCTCGCCCATCAGCACGCCACGGGTTTCGGCAATTTCCTGGGTGACCTTGTGTTTGGGCAGTATGCCGCCATGGCCAGGCTTGGCACCCTGGCTCATCTTGATCTCGATCATGCGCACCTGAGGGCTGCGCGCCTGGGCGGCGAAACGTTCGGGATCGAAGCGCCCATCTGGCGTGCGGCACCCGAAGTAGCCGCTGCCCAGTTCCCACACCAGGTCACCACCGTGCTCGCGATGGTAGGGGCTGATGCTGCCCTCGCCGGTGTCATGGTGGAAATTGCCCAGTTTGGCGCCCTGGTTGAGCGCACGGATGGCATTGGCGCTGAGTGAGCCGAAACTCATGGCCGAAATGTTGAAGATCGACGCGGAGTAAGGCTGGCTGCACTGCGGCCCACCGACGATGACGCGGAAGCTGGCCGGGTCGGCCAGCGGTGCCGGGCGCATGGAGTGGCCGATGAACTCGAAACCGGATTCATATACGTCGATCAGGGTGCCGAAAGGTTTGTCCGAGGCTTCGTTCTTCGCCCGGGCATACACCAGCGAGCGCTGGGCGCGGGAGAAGGGCAGGGCATCGCTGTCGGACTCCAGCAGGTATTGGCGGATTTCCGGGCGAATGGCCTCGACCAGATAGCGGATGTTGCCAAGAACCGGGTAGTTGCGGCGGACGGCGTGGCGCTGCTGCAGCAGGTCGAACAGGCCGACCAGGCTGAGAATGCCTGTGGTCAGGGTGAACGGCCACAACCATTCGTGGCGGCTGAAGGGGAGGCTCGCCAGGGTGAACAGCACACAGGCGGCGAAGAAGGCATAACGACTGAGAAGTGACAGGCTCATACAGGGTCCTTGCGATGGCGCGGTCAGGCTCAGGGCCTGGGGGCAAACCCCGACCATAGCCAAGTTGCCGGGCACTGCAAAATAAAATTGGGGTAGCGAAAATCATTCTCGACCCAAGCCAAATTGCCTGGTCCCAACGCAGATCGGTGGTGGACACACATTGATGATTGGGCGCAGGCCGTCGTAGGCGCGGGTTTACCCGCGAAAGGGCCGGGCCTGCTGGCCAATTTCCACCCGCCGGTCAGCGTTGCTGCCGGTACCGTATTCGCGGGTAAACCCGCTCCTACACCAGATCAGGGGGAGACACACATTGATGATTGGGCGTAGGCCGTCGTAGGCGCGGGTTTACCCGCGAAAGGGCCGGGCCTGCTGGCCAATTTCCACCCGCCGGTCAGCGTTGCTGCCGGTACCGTATTCGCGGGTAAACCCGCTCCTACACCAGATCAGGGTTGGACACACAGTGGTGATTGGGCGCAGGCCGTCGTGTAGGAGCGGGTTTACCCGCGAAAGGGCCGGGCCTGCTGGCCAATTTCCACCCGCCGGTCAGCGTTGCTGCCGGTACCGTATTCGCGGGTAAACCCGCTCCTACAGGGGGGCGCGCAGCAGTTTTTGCCGCCAGCTTTCCTGCTCCTGTGCGGACGCCTCGACCAGATACGCGTAACGCCCGGCCATCCGCACCGCCACCGGTATCCCGTCGCGATACAGAATCCGGTTGCCAATCACTGCCGGCACTTTCGCCCCAGGCAGCAACGAGCCGATCAGGTTCAGCGGGTCACCGGCGCTCACCACCTGCAGCGTTCCGTCCGGTTCACGTCGTCTCACTTGCCGCAGCAATACTACCGCCTCAGGCAAGGCGAACTGTTCACCGGCCAGCCCGGCAATGAAGCGCCCGCCCCGGATCTCGCCACGCGCTTCCAATCGGTGATAGCAGCGCAGCAGCTCACGCCAGGGCGGCAGTACATCACTCTCGCGCGCCAACAGCCGCCAGCAGATCACGCCATAGCGGCGCAGCAGCGTGCGGGCAATGTGCTCCAGGCGCTGGTCGTGATCCGGGGGGGCATCGCTGCGGCGCAGCAGGGCCCAACGTCCGGCATGCGCCATGCTGCTGGAAAGCGGCGGGTGGCCTCGGCGGCTGTTACGTGAGCTGCGCTTGGTTGCAGGCGTGATCAGGCTGCGCAAGCCAGTGAAACTGTCCGCCCCGGCCAGGCCCGAGCCCACCAGCTCCTGCAGTGCAGTTTCCAGTTCACTGGGCAGCAGGTGTGCCTCATGTGCCAGTTCATCGAAGAACAGCGCACCCTGGGTTTTCAGCGCTTCGTGCACACGTTGCGCACGTAGGCCAAGAGCGTCGACAGCAGGTGCGGGCGCCAGGCTGCGCCACGTGTTCAACTGGTCCCGCGGCAGCAACACCAGTGGGGTACTGGTCAACGTGCTGCTCGCCACTGTTGCCGCCAGCCGGCTCCAGGCAAACTGGCCGCTTCGGCAGGCTTCGTCGAGCCAGTGCGGACTGTAGTCTTTGATACGCGCCGGCAGCAGCTCCGCCTCCCAGGCCGCTGCGGCGCTGGGGAACCCTTGTAACTGGCCCAGCACTTCGGCCACCGCCTGCGGACCACGCAGGCGCTCGTCAGGCGCCAGGTGCTGCCAATCGAACAGAAAGCGCATGAAGTCTTGCAGGCTGACCGGTTCGATCTCGCGGCGCAGGCGTTTGACCGTGTAGCGGTGGATGCGCGCCAGCAAGTGGCGTTCGCACCATTGCAGGTCAGTGGCACCTGGGCTGAAATGCCCGCGCAGCACATAGCCTTCGGCTTCCAGGCGGGCCAGCGCCTGTTCGATATCGGTTATCGGTTTGCCCAATGGCGCAGCGATTTGCGCCAGGGTCTGTGGGCCATGGCCGCTCAGGCGGGCGCGCAGCAGTTCGCTCAGTGCGTTGTCGGGCTCGATGGGCTGGTCGAAGCCAGCGAGCCGTTCGAGCGCTGGCTCCCTGTGCGCTGTGGGGTACAGTGCCAGCAGCAGGTTCAGGCGTTCGCGGGCCAACCAGAGCTTGTCATCGGGCAGGCGCAAGGCACGCCCGGCCTTGGCCAGTTGCCTTAGCAGCACATCCCAGCAGGGGTTGGCATCTACCTCGACCTGACCGATGGCCCCCAGGCTCATCAATGCTTCGTGCATTTCGTCGGGATTGGCCGGCTGTGGCCAGGCCTCGGCCGCTACGGCAGCAATGGCATCAGCGTCCAGCGCGCCCAGGTCGTCGCTACTGTGCACGTCGTTCCAGCGCCGGTTGAGTACCGCCTGGGTACGTCGTTCTTCCAGTGGCGCATCGTCCAGAAAGGCATAAGGCCGGGCATTGAGAATCGCTGAAGCCAGCGGCGAGGGGGCGGGCAAATCCCTGCACAGCAAGCGCACTGCACCGCTTTCCATGCGCCGCAGCAGGGCCAGCCAGCCTTCGCTGTCCATTGCCTCGTGCAGGCAATCGTCAAGGGTTTGCTCGACCAGCGGATGGTCGGGAATCTGCCGCTCGCCGACGATGTTTTCCAGGCAGGCGATCTGGTCGGGGAACACGGCGGCAACCAGGTCCTCACTCTTCATGCGCTGGATTTGTGGCGCCACCTTGCGTCCGCCCACAAAGCGCGGCAGTGCCATGGCCACGCCTGCATTCCAGCGCCAGCGCACGCCAAACAGCGGTGCATCGAGCAGGGCCTGGATGAGAATCGGCTCGGCGCTGCGGCTGTTCAGGTAACGCCACACTTCGTCCAGCTCGAAACTGTGGCTGGTCGACAGTGACAGCACGATGGCGTCCTCGCTGGCGGCAGCCTGCAGTTCGAAGTTGAAGGTGCGGCAGAAGCGCTTGCGCAGGGCCAGGCCCCAGGCGCGGTTGATGCGGCTACCGTAGGGTGAATGAATGATCAGTTGGGTCCCGCCGGACTCATCGAAAAAACGTTCCATCACCAGCGTATCCTGCGAGGGCAGGGCGCCAAGCACTTCACGGGTGCGGGCCAGGTAGTCGAGCAACTGGCCCGCACAAGCTTCGTCCAGTTCGAAGGTCGCCTGCAACCAGGCCAGTACCTCCACCGTGTCGCCGTCTGCCTGCGCCAGTTGCTGGTCGATTCGCGCCTGCAGCCGGGCCACGGCGGCAGACAGCTCGTCACTGCGCCCCGGCGCTTCACCCAGCCAGAACGGAATGGTCGGTGGCAGGCCATGAGCATCCTCTACCCGCACCCGGCCCGGCTCGACGCGCAGAATGCGATAGGAGGCGTTGCCCAGCTGGAAAATATCGCCCGCAATGCTTTCCACGGCAAAGTCTTCATTGACGCTGCCGATGTTCAGCGCCTGCGGTTCCAGCAACACGGCGTAGTCGGCGTTGTCGGGGATGGTGCCGCCGCTGGTCAGCGCGGTCAGTTGGCTGCCACGTCGGCCACGCAGCGTGCCGCTCACTGCGTCACGGTGCAAGTAGGCACTGCGCACACCCTGGCGGCCGTTGTAGCCCTCGGCGAGCATGCGCAGCAGGGCCTGGTAATGGTGCTGGTCAAGCTCGGCGTAAGGTGTGGCCTGGCGCAGGCAATCCAGCAGATCCTGTTCGTGCCAGGCCTGGTTGCTGGCTTCTGCGACGATCTGCTGGGCCAGCACATCCAGCGGTGCCCGGGGGATGTGCAGTGCGTCCAGTTCGCCCCGTCGAACGCAGTCAAGCAAGGCAACGCATTCGATCAGGTCATCGCGTGAGGTGGGGAACAGGCGCCCCTTCGGCACACCATCGACCTGGTGTCCAGCGCGGCCAACCCGTTGCAGGAAGCCGGCAATCGAGCCCGGCGAGGCGATCTGGCAGACCAGGTCGATATCGCCGATATCAATGCCAAGCTCCAGCGATGCGGTCGCGACCAGCACCTGGAGCTGGCCGCTCTTGAGCCGCTGCTCCGCATCCAGGCGCAGCGCTTTGGACAGGCTGCCATGGTGTGCGGCAACTGCCTCCTTGCCCAGCCGGTCGCTGAGGTGGCGGGTGATACGTTCGGCCAGGCGCCGGGTATTGACGAATACCAGCGTGGTGCGGTGTTCACGGGCAAGGGTGGCCAAGCGGTCATACACCAGGCCCCAGACATCAGTGGCCATCACCGCCCCCAACGGTACCGGCGGCACTTCGATGGCCAGGTCACGCTTGCGGGCATGGCCGATATCGACAATGGCGCAGGGGCGCCCGTTACCCACCAGGAACTGTGCCACCCGTTCGACCGGGCGTTGTGTAGCGGACAGGCCGATCCGCCGCAGTGGCTTTTTGCACAAGGCTTGCAGGCGTTCCAAGGTCAGTGCCAGATGGGCGCCACGCTTGTTACCGGCCAAGGCATGGATTTCGTCGACGATTACCGTGTGCACATGGGCCAGGCCTTCACGGCCAGACGCCGAGCCCATCAGCACGTAAAGCGATTCGGGGGTCGTCACCAGAATGTGCGGGGCCAGCTTGCGCATGGCGGCGCGTTCCTTCTGCGGAGTATCGCCGGTGCGTACCGCCGTGGTGATGCGTGGGGCGTTCAGGCCTTGCTCTGCAATGGCTTGGCTGATGCCTTCGAGCGGGGCCTGCAGGTTCAGACGAATGTCATTGGACAGGGCCTTCAGAGGTGAAACGTAGATCACCAGTGTCTGTGCGGGCAGTTCGCCCTGGTGCTTCATGCCTTCACGCAGCAGCTCATCTAGCACGGCCAGAAAAGCGCTCAGGGTCTTGCCTGAGCCGGTCGGCGCGGCCAGCAGCATGGATTGCCCGGCGTGGATCAACGGCCAGGCCTGTGCCTGGGCATCGGTGACCGTGGCGAAGCGGCGGCGGAACCAGGTGCTGACGGCAGGGTGGAACAGCTCGAGCACCGGGTGGTGTTTGGCGGGCAGGTTCATGTGTTGTTTATGGAGGGTGTGCAACAGGTTGGCAAGGGGCCGCTCGTCTGCCAGGCCGACACAGGAATGACCGGCCTTGTCAGGCCAATGACCCCATGGGATCCTCGCGGGTCATTTTATTCAGCGAGCCCACTTCATGCCCAACATCATCCGCATCGCCGCCGCCCTGCTGATCGACCCTCAGGGCCGCACGCTGCTGGTGCGCAAGCGTGGCACCGAGGCTTTCATGCAGCCAGGCGGCAAGATCGATGCCGGTGAAACGCCGGTACAGGCGCTGGTGCGCGAGTTGCAGGAGGAACTGGGCCTGCGCATCGACCCGGCTCAGGCCATGCACCTGGGCCAGTTCAGTGCCCCCGCCGCCAACGAACCAGGCTTCGAAGTGCAAGCTGAACTGTTCCGTGTCGATAGCGCCGCTGCCGTGGTGCCGGCCGCAGAGATCGAGGAGGTGGTCTGGCTGGCTGCAGATCAGGCGCCCGTCATGCCACTGGCTCCCCTGACCCGCGACTTGATCCTGCCGCTGTATCGCCAGGCGCTCAACGCACCGCGCTGACACCGTCGAGGGTGGCGAACGAGGTGTCCTTGGCCGTCAGCAAAAAGTCGCGCATGTACGGGGCATCGAGCATGTCGGTGCGTACGGCGGCATAAAGCGTGGCAAACAGGCCTTTCTCGCCCAGGCGTTTGCCCTTCACATAGCCGCGCGAGCTGTACTCGTGCAGCGCCCAATGCGGCATGCCGCATACGCCACGGCCGCTGGCCACCAGCTGCATCATCATCACCGTCAGCTCCGAGGTACGCACGGCGGCTGGCTCGATATCGGCCGGCTCCAGGAAGCGCGTGAAGATGTCCAGGCGATCGCGCTCCACCGGGTAGGTGATCAGCGTCTGGTCGAGCAAGTCTTGCGGCACGATGTAAGGCTTGCTGGCCAGCGGGTGCTGGTTGGCCACTGCCAGCATCGCCTCGTAGGTGAACAGCGGCACATAAGTGATGCCTGCCAGGTCCACCGGGTCGGAGGTCACCACCAGGTCAAGGTCGCCGCGGGCCAGGGCCGGTAGCGGGGCGAAGGCAAAGCCCGAGGCCAGGTCCAGTTCCACTTCCGGCCAGGCATCACGGAACTGGTCGATGGTCGGCATCAGCCACTGGAAGCAGCTGTGGCATTCGATAGCCATGTGCAGGCGTCCGGCAGTGCCTCCGGCCAGGCGTGCGATGTCACGTTCGGCACTGCGCAGCAACGGCAGGGTGGCATCAGCCAGTTGC
Source organism: Pseudomonas sp. KCJK9058 (assembly GCF_046230975.1). Lineage (NCBI taxonomy): Bacteria > Pseudomonadati > Pseudomonadota > Gammaproteobacteria > Pseudomonadales > Pseudomonadaceae > Pseudomonas > Pseudomonas sp. KCJK9058. The sequence continues at coordinate 95,326 of NZ_JBJJLR010000017.1, read as the reverse complement.
AGCAGACGCAGCCCGGCGCTGGTGAAGCGGATCGGCTTGGTCTTGCGCACGAAAATCGGGAGGCCCAGGCGCTCTTCAAGCTCCTTGAACTGGTGCGACAACGCCGACTGGGTCAGGTGCAGGCGTTCGGCGGCCTCCACCAAGCTGTCGGCTTCGCGCAGGGCATGAAGGGTTTTCAGGTGACGGATCTCCAGCACAGATGACTCCGGGGTGTGGAATTGAAGAAACAGGGAATGAATTGAGTTTCTCTCATGATGCGGCATCTGTCGACTGGGCGATCGTCGCACCGCCTGGCGGGAGTCATGAAACTGTCACCGAACTGTGGCAGCGCGCCCGAACAGAATTCATCAGACTCGCGCTCTACTGGGGATCTGCATTCTGGTGTTTCTTTCATGCGGGCTTTTTGGCTTTTTCTTTTCTTCCTGTTCAGCGTTCCGGCGAGTTTCGCCGAACAGCGCTGTGACGCCCAGGTGCCGGTGCAGCGTGCCGAACTCGGTGCCGTCAGCCTGGTGTACCAGAGCGTCGGTGCGCCACGCGACCCGGCCTTGCTGCTGGTCATGGGCTTGGGCGGGCAGCTGATTCATTGGCCAGATGATGTGGTCGAGGCATTGTGCCGCCAAGGTTTTCGGGTGATCCGCTATGACAACCGCGATGTCGGCCTGTCACGCTGGAACCAGGTACCACCGCACGCCTACCTGACGCTCGAACTGTTGCGTTACAAGCTGGGCCTGCCCGTGTCGGCGCCCTATACGCTGACTGATATGGCCGATGACGGCTTGCGCCTGATGGACGCGTTGGGCGTGCGCCAGTTTCATGTATTGGGGGTGAGCATGGGCGGCATGATTGCCCAGCACCTGGCGGCGATGGCGCCTGAGCGTGTGCGCAGCCTGACGCTGGTCATGTCCAGTTCAGGGGCGGCGGGGCTGCCGGCGCCGGCCCCGGCGTTGGTGCAGTTGCTGGCCCGGCGCAGCGCGCCGAACCGTGAAGTGGCAATCGAGCAGCAGGCCGACCTGCTGGCGGCCTTGGGCAGCCCTGAGGTACGGGACGACCGCGAGGTGTTGCTGCACCAGGCGGCGCAGGCCTACGACCGGGCGTTCAACCCTGACGGGGCCAAGCGCCAGATCATGGCGATACTGGCCGAGCCGAGCCGCGTCGAGTTGCTCAACCAGTTGCGAGTGCCGACCCTGGTGGTACACGGCACGGCTGATCCGTTATTGCCGGTGATGCATGGCGTGCACCTGGCGGCGCATATCCAGGGCAGCCAGTTACGCTTGATCCCGGGGTTGGCGCACCGTTTTCAGGAGCCGTTCAAGGCGCCGTTACTGGGGGCGGTGTTGCCTTATTTGCAGGCGCACAGGCAAGCGGTCACGCACATCGCAGGGCTCTGAATCTGCGCTGGCTGCTTTCGATCAGTGCATCCGCACCCACACAGTCACCAGCACGGTCGCGGCGATCAGCCAGGCCAGCGTGGCCAGCGCCATCGATGCCTCGAGGCGCAAGCGGTCGACCAGTACATACAGGGTTGCCAGGTACACGAAATACGGAATGATCGACCACATGCCAAACAGGATGGTGGTCTTCAGGTCGGCAATGCTGCGCCCCTTGCCGACGATGTAGTGGGCAATCAGGGCGAAGGTGGGGAACAGCGGCACCAGCCCTGCGATGTAGTAGTTGCGCGTTTTCGACAGCACCGCCAGCAACAGCACCACGCCTGCGCCCAGGGCCGCTTTGAATACCAGGTCCACGTTGTTTTCCCGTTTGGGTTCAAGTCAGCCGAGGCCGTATTTTTTCACTTTGTCGAACAGCGTGGTCTTGGCCATGCCCAGCTCCTGGCTGGCCTGGCTCAGGTTGCCGCCCGTGCGTTGCAGGGCATCAGTGAGCAGGTTGCGTTCGAATGCTTCCACCGCCTCGGCAAAAAGCAGGCCTTGGTTGGCACCTCCGCTGGGGCCTTTCTTGAAGGCTGGCAGGCCGAGTGCATAGCGTTCGGCCACGTTGCGCAACTCGCGCACGTTACCCGGCCAGTCATGGGCCATCAGGCGCGACAGGGTCTGGCTGTCCAGTGTCGGTGTTTCGCGGTCGAAGCGCAGGGCCGACTGCTGCAGGAAATGTTCGAACAACTGCAGGATGTCTTCACGTCGCTCACGCAGCGGCGGCAGCTCCAGGGTGACCACGTTCAACCGGTAATACAGGTCGCTGCGGAACTGGCCGCTCTGGCCCAAGGCATCGAGGTCGGCCTTTGTCGCGGCGATCACCCGGCAATCCACCGGGATGCTCTGGTTCGAGCCCAATCGTTCCAAGGTGCGCTCTTGCAGCACGCGCAGCAGCTTGATCTGCAGGTTGATCGGCATGCTCTCCACTTCATCGAGGAACAGCGTGCCGCCATTGGCGTGTTCGATCTTGCCGATGCGGCGTTTGCCGGCTCCGGTGAAGGCGTTGGCCTCGTGGCCGAATATCTCGCTTTCAAACAGGTTTTCCGGCAGGCCGCCACAGTTCAGTGCCACGAACGGGTGGCTCTGGCGACGGCTGAAGTCGTGCAGGCAGCGCGCGACCAGCTCTTTGCCGGTGCCGGTTTCACCTTCGATCAGCACGTTGGCTGAGGTGTCGGCGACGTTGGCGATCAGTTCGCGCAAGTGCTCCATGGCCGGTGAGCGACCAATGATGCGTCCCTCCAGGCTGCTCTGCTCGGCCAGCTGGCGGCGCAGGGCCACCACTTCGCGTGACAGCCCGCGCTGTTCCAACGCGCGGCGCACCACATCGACCAGGCGCTCGGGGGAGAACGGTTTTTCCATGAAGTCGTAGGCGCCGTTACGCATGGCGCCAACGGCCATGTCGATATCGCCATGGCCAGTGATCAGCACCACCGGCAGGCTGCGGTCACGGGCCTTGAGGCGATTGAGCAGCTCCAGGCCATCAATACCCGGCAGGCGGATATCGCTGACGACAATGCCGGCGAAATCGTCGCCGATGCGTTCCAGTGCCTGTTCGGCGCTGCCCACGCCCTCGCAGGCGATATCCTCCAGGGCCAGCGCCTGCTGGCAGCCGAGCAGCACATGCGGGTCGTCTTCGACAATCAGGACGGTAAGAGGCGCTTGGTTCATGGATGCTCTGCCGATTCGCTAGGGGGGGAAACCAGGGGCAAGGCCAGGACGAAGGCTGTGCCGCCGGTGGCGGGATGCTCGACGTTGAGGCTTCCCTTGGCGGCGGCGGCAAGGGAAGCCGACAAGGTCAGGCCCAGGCCCAGGCCATGCTCGCCCGGTTTGGTGGTAAAGAAGGGTTCGAACAGGTGCTTGCGCGCTTCGGCGTCAATGCCGTGGCCGTTGTCGCGTACCTGCAAACGGTACTTGTCGCCCTGCAACTCGCCTTCCAGCCACAGCTCAGGCTGCGGTTGCGCGGCCATCGCGTCAAGGGCGTTGCCGATCAGGTTGACCAGAATCTGCTCCAGGCGGGTCTGGTCGATGGCCAGTTGCTGGTCCTCGAACTGATGGTGCAATTGCAAGTGACAGGCACTGACGCGGTTGGCCAACACCTGCAGGGTGGCCTCTACCGCCTTGGCCAGTGAAGCTTGGCCGCTGTCATCGCCGCGCCGGGCGAACGAGCGCAGGCTGGCGGTGATGCGGCCCATGCGGTCGATCAGGTCATTCATGGTGCGCAGGTTGGTGCTGGCGGTTTCCAGCGCCCCGCGCTCAAGGAAGCGCACCGTATTGCCAGACAAGGTGCGCAGCGCAGCCAAGGGTTGGTTCAGCTCGTGGGCAATGCTGGTAGACATTTGCCCGATGGCGGCCAGCTTACCTGCCTGCACCAGCTCATCCTGGGCGTGACGCAAGGTCTGCTCGGCATGCCGGCGCTCGCGAATCTGGCCCTTGAGGCGTTCGTTGCTGGCGCGCAGGTCGGCGGTGCGTTCGGCAATCCGCCGCTCCAGCTGGCTGTTGGCCTCTTCAAGGGCTTCACGGGCCGCCAGGCGTGTGGCGATCACTTTGCGCCGCTCGTTCCAGGCAATGCCGAGGATCGCCAGCAAGGCAAAGGCCACGCCCACCAGAATGCCCTGCACCATGGATTCGCGACGCAGGTCCTGCAGTGGGGTCAGCAGGGTGAAATGCCAGGGCGTGTCGACCAGGCGCCTGGTTTGCGCCAGGTAGGCCACTTCGTGCGGTTTGCCATGAGCGGTTTCGGTGTTGGCCGGGAAGGTCAGCTTCTCCACACCATCGGCCAGGGTTTCCCGGGCCAGAGGCTGCAATTCGTTCAGCGGCCACCAGTAGTACTGCAGGCTTCGCGCCAGGCGCTCCTTGATTTGCGGGGTCAGCGGGCGCACCGACTTAAGACGCCGGGCCGGGTCGCTGGAGAGAATGATGATGCCATTCTCGTCGCTGACGAACGCCTCCAGGCGGGCACGCTGCCAGCGCTCCTCGAGGGTGTCCAGGCGCACCTTGATCACCGCAACGCCTATGATCTTGCCGTGCTCCTCAAGGCCATGGGCCAGGTAATAGCCAGCCTCGCCAGTGGTACTGCCGATGCCGTAGAAACGCCCGGGCTCGCCGCGCACGGCAGTCTGGAAGTAGGCGCGGAACGACAGGTCTTCGCCCAGGAACGAGTCGGCATCGCGCCAGTTGCTGGTGGCCTGTACCCGGCCATTGGTGTCGAGGACGAAGATGGCCCGACTGCGACTGCGACGGTTCAGGCCTTCAAGGTATTCGTTGACCGTCTGGCGTGAAGCGCCGTCCGGGTCGGTGAGCAGGTGCGAGACGCTGTCTTCCAGCTCCAGCAGGCTCGGCAAGTAGGTGTACTTGCTGATTTCGCTTTCGACCGTGCGTGCGTGCAGCTCCAGCTGGCGTTCGCCGTTTTCGCTGAGGGCGCGGATACCATTGCTCTCGCTGAACAGGTAGCCAGCCATTCCCAGGCCGACCATCAGCAGGATGATCAGTGGTGGTAACAGCAATTGACGGATCAGGCGGGAATTCACGGCAGGCTTGGCAGGGCGAAGTAGCGAGGGATCGCATTTCATCACAGTGGCCTTGTTACGACCAGCTTCCGCTGCCTGGTGGGGCCGTGGCAGCGGAAGCTGTGGCCGGGTCAGTGCTGCAGGATCTTGCTGAGGAAGTGCTGGGTGCGCTGGTCGCGGGCGCTCTGGTCACCGAAGAACGCTTCCTTGGTGCAGTCTTCGATGATACTGCCCTTGTCCATGAAAATGACCCGGTTGGCGACTTTGCGGGCAAAGCCCATCTCGTGGGTTACGCACATCATGGTCATGCCTTCTTGGGCCAGTTGAACCATCACGTCCAGTACCTCGCTGACCATTTCCGGGTCCAGTGCCGAGGTGGGTTCGTCGAACAGCATGACGATCGGGTCCATCGCCAGGGCGCGGGCGATGGCCACGCGCTGCTGCTGGCCACCGGAGAGCTGGCCGGGGTGTTTCTTGGCATGGGCACTGAGGCCTACACGCTCTAGCAGCGCCAGGCCCTTCTTGGTGGCCTCCGCCTCGCTGCGGCCCAGCACCTTGCGCTGGGCAATGGTCAGGTTCTCGGTGATGGTCAGGTGCGGGAACAGCTCGAAGTGCTGGAACACCATGCCCACGCGCGAGCGCAGCTTGGGCAGGTTGGTCTTCGGGTCGGCAATCGAAGTGCCATCGACCACGATGTCGCCCTTCTGGAACGGCTCCAGCGCGTTGACGCACTTGATCAGGGTGGACTTGCCCGAGCCCGACGGGCCACAAACCACCACCACCTCACCTTTCTTGACCTCGGTGCTGCAGTCGGTCAGTACCTGGAAGTCGCCGTACCACTTGTTGACGTTCTTGATGGAAATCATACGGTGATCCTTTTTTGCAGGCGCTTGACCAGCCACGAAGCGGAGAAGCTGATGAGGAAGTAGACGACGCCGGCGAAGATCAGGAACTCATGGGAGCGTCCGATGATGTCGCCGTTGGAGCGTGCCGAGTTGAGGAAGTCGACCAGGCCCACGGTGTATACCAGCGAGGTGTCCTGGAACAGGATGATGCTCTGCTGCAGCAGCAGCGGGGTCATCTTGCGGAAGGCCTGGGGCAGGATGATCAGGCGCATGGTCTGTGCGTAGTTCATGCCCAGCGCTTGTGCGGCGCCCATCTGGCCCTTGGAGATCGACTGCACACCAGCGCGGACGATTTCGCAGAAATACGCGGCCTCGAACATCATGAAGGCGACCACGCAGGAGGTGAAGGCACCCACCGGGGTATCTTCGCCGGTGATCCAGCGCAGCACGAACGGCACCGCCAGGTAGAACCAGGTGATCACCAGCAGCAGCGGGATCGAGCGGAAGTAGTTGACGTAGGCACCGGCCAGGTTCGACAACAGTTTGCTCGACGACAGGCGCATCAGGGCCAGGATGGTGCCCAGCACGATACCGCCGATGACGCCCATGACCATCAGTTTGAGGGTCATGACCATGCCCTCCCAGAGGGCAGGCAGGGCAGGGATGATTTCGCTGAAATCCATTTCCATTTACTTGCCCCCCACGGAAATCAGGCCAGGCACGGCGACTTTCTTCTCGATCATGCGCATGAGCAGCATCAGGCCCATGTTCAGGGTGAAGTAGATCAGCGTGGCCAGGGTGAACGCCTCGAACAGGTTGGCGGAAAACTCTGCGGTCTGTTTGGTCTGCGCCAGCAGCTCCATCAGGCCGATCAGCGACGCCACCGAGGAGTTCTTGAACACGTTGAGGAACTCTGAGGTGAGCGGCGGAATGATGATCCGGTAGGCCTGCGGCAGCAGCACATTGTTGTAGATCTGCGGGAGGCTGAAGCCCATGGCGCGGGCGGCAGCTTCCTGGCCTTTGGGCAGCGCCTGGATACCGGTACGCACTTGCTCACAGACGCGTGCGGCGGTGAACAGGCCCAGGCAGACGACCACGCTGATCAGCGCCGAAGTGGTCGGGTTGAGGTCCTGCTTGAACCATTCCTGCAAGCCTTCTGGCAGAAGGTCCGGTACCAGGAAGTACCAGATGAACAGTTGCACCAGCAGTGGCACGTTGCGGAACAGTTCCACGTAGGCGGTGGCGATACCCGATACCAGGCGGTTCGGTACGGTGCGCATGACACCGAGGACTGACCCCAGCAGCAGCGCGATGATCCAGGCGGTGATGGCGATGGCGATGGTCCAGCCCAGGCCGGTGATGTACCAGTCCAGATAGGTTTCGCTGCCCACGCCGGTGGACTTGAAGAACACGCCCCAGTCCCAGTTGTAATTCATCGGGATTTCCCCTCAGACGGTTGTTTCACGGGCACCTTCGAGCATCCGGGGGCGCAAGGCGCCCTCGGATGAAAGGTTAGACACTAATGAGTGGCCTGCAGAATTGATTCGTGCTTGTGAGCACCAGGCCACTATTTGCTGAGGATCAGGACTTCTTCTCGTCCGCAGCCTTGTCGGTCGGCTCGGCGATCAGTTTTTTCAGCTCGTCGCTCATCGGGAACTGGAGGTTCAGGCCCTTTGGTGGAATCGGCTGCTGGAACCACTTGTCGTAGCTTTTGTTGACTTCGCCCGACTTGAAGTAGGCCACGATGGCGTCGTCGACCGCTTTCTTGAACGCAGCGTCTTCCTTGCGCACCATGCAGCCGTAGATTTCGTACGACTGTGGCGTACCGGTGATGACCCAGTCGGATGGCTTGCGCGCCTTGGCCATTTCACCGGCGAGCAGGGCGTCGTCCATCATGAAGGCCACGGCGCGGCCGCTTTCGAGCATGTTGAAGGCTTCACCGTGGTCCTTGGCGGAAATCACGTTCATCTTCATCTGCTTGTCGGCGTTCATCGCCTTGAGGATGCGCTCGGAGGTGGTACCAGCGGTGGTCACCACGTTCTTGCCGGCCAGGTCCGGGAAGTCTTTGTATGCAGGCTGACCGTCCTTGACCTTGGTCAACAGGCGGGTACCGACTTCGAAGATGCCGACCGAGAAGCCGACTTGCTGCTGGCGCTCGACGTTGTTGGTGGTGGAGCCGCACTCCAGGTCGACGGTGCCGTTCTGCACCAGCGGAATACGGGTTTGCGAGGTGACCAGGTTGTAACGGACCTTGATGTCCGTGCCCAGTTGCTTTTTCAGCGCGTCGACGACGGCCAGCTGGATGTCATGCGAGTAACCGACGGGCTCGGGTTTGCCGGCCAGGTAGGAAAATGGAATGGAGGAGTCGCGGTGCCCCAGTGTGATGGTGCCCGATTCCTTGATCTTCTTCAGGGTGCCGGTGAGCTCCTCGGCCATGGCCGGCGAAGCGATGACTGCAGCCGCGATGGCTGCGCCCAGCAATTGACGAACGATACGCATCAAATTTTCCTCGACGTGTTTGTTTTTTTTATGGAGCCGTTGGCGGACTCTTCGTTCAACGAATACAGCAAGAAGCGGGTGCATTCGGCTACCAAGTGTAGAGCATGACTCGTGCCAAGCCCTGCTGTCGACCTTAAACCGCTTGTATTGCTCGCGCTTGACAGTCTCGACATCTCTCCGGGGTTCGCTAGGCCGAATAAATGGCGTTTGCTCGTTCGGTTATCCGAACGCATGGGTCGCCGCACATCCAGATATCGCGTGTGGTAACTATGCAGTGCGCGGCAAGGGCGCAGACGTAGTGTGCTCTGCTCTTTGCCTGGAGAGCTCCACAGATGTCACCGCACCGGCCCCCGAACGATTCCATCGATAGCCTGATTGCCCAAAACTTGCCTGGATGGCTAGTCGACCACGCGCAACCGGAAAGGCTCGATGCGTTACGTAACGCCCTGCGGCGGCAGGCGAACTGCAATGCGCGGCTTGGCCCGATCCTCCAGGCCATCCCTTCTTTGCAGGCCTACGCAGCAGCGTTGCTCAAAACGAAACTGCGCAAGAGCGGCTTCAGCAACCCGGACGTGACGGGCTGGAGGGTACGGGTCTCGCAGCGGCTGTTGCTGCCCAGCGCTTCGCCTGTGCTGCTGCGGCCCACCTATGTTCGCCGCTCCAGGCGGTCATTGCTGGAGGCGGCGCTGCATAACTATCATCGCAGGGAGACACGCCCCGGGCTCACGCTCAAAGGTGAACTGGTCGATGGCAACGGTAACCGCCTGCCGATGAGCTTCCACGCGTTTGCCTCCGCATGTCGCGAGGTCGACGCAGGGGGCAAGTACCAGGCGTTGCTCACGCACCATCTACAGCCTGAAGATGGCCCGGAGGATGAGCCGGGCCAGGCCGTTTCCCGCTTGCACGGGCTGTTCGAGGCGAGTTTCAAGGCCCATTTCGAGGTGGCGATGCGGGTCGCTGCGTTGAAACAGGACATTGACGAGCGCACGTATTTTTTTCTGTTGCCACTTATTGCCGAAAAACCGGTGGTGCCTGCGCTGGTGGGCACTGTGGTGCCCCGGCAGTTGTACCTGCTGGGCCGCCCGGTTCAGGGCGTGCTGACGCTGGAAGTGCGTCCCTGCGCTGATGGCGCAGTGGAGTCGGTGGTGCTCTGGATACCCGATGACCCTCATCAGCCCGTCTCCCGTCATGCCAGCTGGGATGCACTCGACAACTACCTTGGAAAGCGCTTCCTTGCGCCGGCCTATCGGCGCTTTTTCGCGCGCTTCATTACCGAGCGTGAGCGCATCAATTTCTATCGGGTATTGAACGAACGGGTTGCGCAGGCATCGGCAGCCGGGGTGGAACTCGACGCCCGTTCTGCACCGATCACTGACGCACCGTTCGTACACCTGCGTCGGCAACACCTTGCCAAGATCAGGGATGACGCCAAGGTGCTCGCTGTGCCCACTGATGTCGAAGATGACGAAGACCGCGAAGCGCGCATGCAGGGCTACAAAGAGCTGGGTTTGAATGTGCTGAACGTGGCGGGGGCGTTCGTGCCTGTGCTTGGCGAAGTGCTGCTAGTGGCAAACGCGGTTCAGATTGCTGACGAAGTGTATGAAGGGTATGAAGATTGGCGCATGGGTGACCGCGAAGGGGCGTTGAACCACCTGTTCAACGTTGCCGAAAACGTCGTGGTCGGCGGGATGATCGCAGCCGGCAGCCAAGTGGCCGTGCGTGCCCTTGAGCGTCTGGCCTTCGTGGATGACTTGGCACCGGTGTGCACCTCCGCAGGCAAGGTCAGGCTCATGGCCACGGATCTGCCCGGTTACGATGCCCAACCATTGCGTGGTGCTGGCGCACAGGAATGGTTATGGCACCTCGATGAGGGGCGTTATCGGGTGATGGAGGATCCGCAGGATGGTCGCTCCAGGATCCTGCACCCTGGTCGCCCCAGGGCCTACCGGCCAGCGATAGAGCAGAATGGCGCCGGTGGCTGGCGCCATGAACTCGAAACTCCACAGTACTGGGAAGGGCGGGCCAACCTGGTGCGCCGCCTGAGTACGCCCCTGGCAGAGCTACCGGAACCGACATGCGACTACCTGCTCCAGGTGACAGGGCTGAGTGAAGCGCAGATTCGCCGTTTACACGTTGAGCACATGGGCGCACCTGCACGGTTGCTCGATGCCCTGGAGCTTTATCAGGCACATGAATTACACCCGGACTTCAGCGCGCCGCGACTGGCGCAGTACGTTGCTGATCGGCAAGTGCAGCCCAATGGCATCGAGCGGATATTGCGGCGCACTTTCCCCGGCCTGTCGGCTCGCTGTACTCGTGAGCTGCTTCAGCAATGCAGCGGTGCGCAGCTCGATACACTCAGCACCGCGCAGCGGATCCCTTTGGCAGTGGCCGAGCGTGCACGATGGTTGCTGCGCGAAAGCCGTCTGGACAGGGCCTGTGCCGGTTTGCGCCTGCCGCGTTGCGTCAATCCGGACACCGAACGCCTGGCTTTGGGCTTGCTCGAGCGTCAGCTGAAATGGCCGGACACCCTGCGCATCGAACTGCGCGAAGGTAGCCCGAGTGGCCGGTATCTGGCCGGTATCGGCGCAGAGTCTGCGCAGGATGTACGGTGTATCGTGCGCCGCGGCGACGGCTACCGCTACGCCGGTCAAGGCACATCCGGCCCCTACCTGGCGGCACTGTTGGCTGCGCTGGATGAGACGCAGACAGCCGATCTCGGCGATGCCGCTGTCAGTCCAGGCGCCCTTGGCTCGTTGCTGATCGAGGCGGCTGCCGGTGATCGCACCCAAGCGGCTGAGCTCTGCGGCATGCCGCGTCTGGGTGTTGGCCTGCGACCCCCGACCCGTTTCGGAGATGGGCGTATCGGGTATGCCTTGAGTGGGCGAGGCGAGAGCAGTCGGCGTGCCATAGGGCGTGGTATTCACCAAGTGTTTCCGACGATGACAGACGGGGAGCTACAAGCCTATCTGCTTGCCCTCATGGAGCGGCGAGTAGGGTTGTGGGAGCACTACAGCCAGCTCACGGGGCAGTTGACACGCCTGCGTCAGAGCCTGCGTCAGTGGCGCAGGGATGCCAGTAACCCACTGGACGCGCTGCGCCGCCGTCGGGTCGCTACTGCCATACGGCGAAGCTGGCGGCGCAAGATAACCGACGAGGCCGGGGACTACGCGCTGATCATCAGCGGAGAGCGTATCGGGAGTCTGCCCGAATTACCGGAGGGGGTTAGCTTTGATCATGTACGACGGCTGATCCTCAGTGACCTGCGCCTTGGTGAAATCAATGGAGACTTCCTTCGACGTTTTCCCAACCTGATTGAGCTCGACCTGTCCGGCAATCGCCTGACTGCGATCCCTCACGGCATTGAACATTTGCCCCGCCTGCGGCAGCTAAACCTGCGTCGCAACAGCGTGATAATGGATGAGGCCGGTGAATTGCGTCTTGCCGGGATGAGCGCGCTGCGGTACCTCGACCTCAGCCACAACCCGCTGGGAAGGGCGCCGGTACTGACGCGCCTGGGCAATTTGCGTGAAGTCAACTTGCGCTCTGCTGGCCTTGAGGCGTTGCCTGAGCGGATTTCATTTCGTGCCCACATAGACTTGCGAAACAACAACATTCGCACGCTGCGCCGAGAGTTGCAGCAGCTGCGCCTGCAGGTGCACCAGTTGTCCTTGCACGATAATCCACTTGGCGAAGCTGACGCATTACTGCTCGATGAGGCACGAGGTGTAACCCCAGGGCAGTGGGGGTCAGCGTCCGCACGCCATCGCGCCATTGACAGTGACCTGTTCAATACCTGGGCCAACAGCACAGCCGACGCTGAACGTGATCGCCAGCAGGCCATATGGACGGCGCTGCTTGAGGAACCGCACTCAGATGGAATGTTCCGCTTTCTGGCAGACTTCGTCCACGGCGAGGACTTTGAACAGCACCCTGGGCATTACCGCAGCCGAATCTGGCGGATTCTGGAAACGTGTGAGCAGCACGAGCAGTTGCGTCATCAATTGTTTCTTGAGGCATCTGGCCGGCGCAGTTGTGAGGACCGCCTGCTGCTGTTGCTGGAGCAGATGGAAATTGGGGTTTTGGTACTGCGTGCCGTCGAAGATGCTCATGGCAGCCGGATGGAAGCTCGTTTGCTGAGCCTGGCGCGTGGTTTGTTTCGCCTGGACGAGGTCGACCGCCACGCGACGTTGCACGTGCAACGCATGCATGCCGAGCACGCCCCACATATCGATGAAATCGAGACAAGGCTTTTTTACCGACAGCGGCTTGCGCGTCCGTTGGGCTTGCCGATCGAGCTCGACGAAATGCACTACCCAAGTTTTGCAAACGTAACCACCAGCGACCTGCTGCGGGTCCAGGACGCGGTTCTGCAAAATGAGTCGACGGATGCCCTGATTGCCTCGTTGGCACAGCGGCCTTTCTGGGAGCAATACGCGCGCGAGTTTCATGCGCAGCGATTTGAAGACCTGGTACAGCCACTGCACCAGCGCATGGAGGCCCTACAGGTTCAGGTAGATGAGCAAGTGATCAACGAAAGCGAGTTTCTGCAACGCTGTGAAGCACTGAAGGCTGATTTCGATCGCAGCGAGCGGGCATTGCTGGCGCGGTTGGCGCGTGAAGCCTACGAGCGCTGGGCGAATACGCCCCCTTGACGGATCAAGAGGGCTTCACCGTCGGTATCAGGCTGCGCGGCTATTCGCGCGCACCTTGCGGGCTTGCTGCAGATACGCCTCCAGTGCCATCTGCTCCTGTGCGGTCAACGACAGGCCCAGCTTGGTGCGACGCCAGATAATGTCAGCGGTTTGCTCTGCCCATTCCTCTTCCAGCAGGTAGTCCACCTCGCGGGTGAACAGCCCGGCCCCGATAGCCTGCCCGAGGTCTTCGGGGCCGTGAACGCCATCGAGCAGTCGCCACACACGGCTGCCATAGGTGAGCACCCAGCGTTTGGCCAGGTCTACAGGCAACCAGCCGCACCGTGCCAGTACGGCATCGATCAGCGCCTGTACCGTTGTCATGCCCTCTGCGCCCGGCAGTGGCGCACTGGCGGTCCAGGGGCCGCGCATCTGGGTGAAGAAGGGCTTGAGTTCAGCCATGGCCGATTCGGCCAGCTTGCGGTAGGTGGTGAGCTTGCCACCGAACACCGACAGCAGCGGTGCCTGGCCAGCTTCTGCCGAAAGGGCGAGTGTGTAGTCCCGGGTCACCGCCGAAGGGTTGTCCGACTCGTCGTTGCACAGCGGCCGAACGCCGGAGTAGGTATGCAGGATGTCGGCTTGGCTCAGTTGGTGGTTGAAGTGCTCGTTGACGACCTTCAACAGGTAATGTGTTTCCTGCTCGGTAATGGCGACCGCGGCAGGGTCGCCGCTGTATTCCCGGTCAGTGGTGCCGATCAGGGTAAACCGGTCCAGGTAAGGGATGCAGAAGACGATGCGCTGGTCTTCATTCTGCAGAATATAGGCATGTTCACCTTCATACAGGCGCGGCACGATAATGTGGCTGCCCTGGATCAGGCGGATGCCGTAAGGCGCATCGAGCTTGAGGTCGTCCTTGATGAAGCTGGCCACCCACGGGCCGGCGGCGTTGACCAGCGCGCGGGTATGGATCGTCTGGAGGCTGCCGTCGGCGTGCTGCAGTTCTACCTGCCACAAGCCCTCTACACGTTCGGCGCGCAAGCAGCGGGTGCGGGTGTGGATGTGTGCGCCCAGCTCACGGGCCGCCATGGCGTTGAGTACTACCAGGCGGGCGTCATCGACAGCGCAGTCGGCGTATTCGAAGCCGCGGGTGATTGCCGGCTTCAGCGGGTAGCCCGGGCCGAAGCGCAGGCTACGCGAGGCGCCCAGGCGCTTGCGCTTGCCCAGGTGGTCGTAGAGGAACAGGCCGGCGCGGATCATCCATGCAGGGCGCAGGTGCGGGCGGTGCGGAAGCACGAAGCGCATAGGTTTGACGATGTGCGGGGCCTTGGCCAGCAGCACTTCGCGTTCAGCCAAGGCCTCGCGTACGAGGCGAAACTCGTAGTGCTCCAGGTAGCGCAGGCCACCGTGAATCAGTTTGCTGCTGGCTGACGACGTGTGTTGGGCCAGGTCGTCTTTTTCGCAAAGGAAGACCTTCAAGCCGCGACCAGCGGCGTCGGCAGCGATGCCCACGCCATTGATGCCACCGCCGATCACGACAAGGTCATAGCAGTCGGCTGTTGGGGGCTGGGACGAAACTGGCTGGGACACGGGCAAGGCCTCCTGGGGCTGTTCACATCGAATATGAACATTGATGTTCGTTTGCGAAAATATTAGCGCAACAGAAAGCCGGTCGCCAGTCAGTCGCTATAGAAAAAACTGATCAAATGACAACGAAGTGAACATTTCCGAAAATTTAGGGGGTGACTTTGGTTCTTGGGGAGGCGCTGTCTCAGGCATAACTGGCCCGAAACCGATGCAGGCGCGAGCCACGCTCGCGATGCGCCGCGCGGGCCGCACTTGATCTCACGGCCGCCACACATCTGGCGGCATGCACCCACCAGCCCTCAAACCACCTCAAGCCTGATCTTGTTCTGGTTCAACAATTGGGTAAGGGTCGGGGTTGGTGTCTGGTCGGTCACCAGGCAGTCGACCAGGTCGATCGAGCCCAGACGCACCATGGCATTGCGCCCGAACTTGCTGGAATCGGCCGCGAGGATCACTTGCCGGGCATTGGCGATGATGGCTTGCGACACCCGCACTTCCTGATAGTCGAAATCGAGCAGGCTGCCATCCTCGTCGATACCGCTGATGCCCACCAGGGCGAAGTCGACCTTGAACTGGTTGATGAAATCGACACTGGCCTGGCCGACTACACCACCATCACGGCGTACCGTGCCACCCGCCACCAGCACTTCGAAATCGTCCTTGGCGGCCAGGATCGCCGCCACGTGCAAGTTGTTGGTGATGACTTTCAGGTGGTTGTGGTTGAGCAGCGCCCGTGCGATCGATTCGGTGGTGGTGCCGATGTTGATGAACAGCGACGCATGGTCGGGAATCTGCCGGGCTACGGCGTCGGCAATGCGCTGCTTTTCGTCGCGCATCTGATCGGCACGCATGGCGTAGGCGGTGTTCTCGATGCTCGAATCGTAAGCTGCGCCGCCGTGATAACGACGCAGCAGGTTGAGCTCGGCAAGCTGGTTGATGTCGCGTCGGATGGTCTGGGGAGTGACAACGAACAGCTGCGCCATTTCCTCGATACTGACATAGCCGCGTTCGCGTACCAGTTCGAGGATTTGTTGTTGGCGAGGGGGCAGATTCATGGGCGGTCCTTTGGGGCTGCCGGACAAATTCTGCAATGATGCCGTAGGAAGGGGATGACGGCCAGTGGACGATTGGGGCCGCATGGCGGCCCCAACAGCTATCATGCCTCGTGATCTTCCCAGTCACGGGTACGCTCGACCGCCTTCTTCCAGCCGGCATACAGCTTTTCTTTCTGCGTTTCGTCCAACTGCGGGCTGAACTCACGCTCGATGATCGCCTTGTCGCGCAGCTCGTCCAGGCCACTCCAGAAGCCACAGGCCAGGCCTGCCAGATAGGCGGCGCCCAGCGCCGTGGTTTCGCGCATCTGCGGCCGCTCGACGCAGGTGCCGAGGATGTCGGCCTGGAACTGCATGAGGAAGTTGTTGGCCACTGCACCACCGTCCACGCGCAGCTCGGACAAGCGCTGGCCACAGTCCTGCTGCATGGCGTCGAGGACATCGCGGGTCTGGTAGGCGATGGACTCCAGTGCGGCGCGAATGATGTGGTCCACCTTTACACCACGTGTCAGGCCGAACAACGCACCGCGGGCATACGGGTCCCAGTACGGGGCACCCAGGCCGGTAAAGGCGGGCACCAGGTACACGCCGTTGCTGTCCTTGACCTTGCTGGCGAAATACTCGGTATCCAGGGCGTCGTTGACGATCTTCAGTTCGTCACGCAGCCATTGCACGGTAGAGCCACCATTGAATACCGCACCTTCCAGTGCATAGGCCACCTCACCACGCGGGCCGCAAGCAATGGTCGTGAGCAGGCCGTGGGACGACTTCACCGCCTGGTCGCCCGTGTTCATCAACAGGAAGCAGCCGGTGCCGTAGGTATTCTTGGCTTGGCCCGGCTCAACGCACATCTGGCCGAACAGTGCCGACTGCTGGTCGCCGGCGATACCGGCAATGGCAATGCCGCTCTTGGTGTGGCCGTACACTTCCGAAGATGGGCGCACCTCAGGCAGCATTTGCCGCGGGATGCCCAGGATTTGCAGCAGCTTGTCGTCCCACTGCAGGCTGTGGATGTTGAACATCAGCGTGCGCGAGGCGTTGGTGTAGTCGGTGACGTGAACCTTGCCACCCGTAAACTTCCAGATCAGCCAGGTGTCGATGGTGCCGAACAGCAGTTCGCCACGCTCGGCGCGTTCACGGGCGCCGTCGACATTGTCGAGGATCCACTTCAGCTTGGTGCCGGAGAAATACGGGTCGGTGACCAGGCCGGTGGTTTCACGAATGTAGCCTTCGTGGCCGTCACGCTTGAGCTGGGCACAAATCTCGGTGCTGCGGCGGCACTGCCAGACAATGGCGTTGTACACCGGGCGTCCGGTTTCCTTGTCCCACACCACCGTGGTTTCGCGTTGGTTGGTGATGCCCAGCGCAGCGACCTGGGCGTGGCTGATACCCGCCTGGGCAAGGGCCTCGACCATGGTGGCGCTTTGTGTGGCGAAAATCTCCATCGGGTCATGCTCGACCCAGCCCGCCTGCGGGTAATGCTGTGCGAACTCGCGCTGGGAGGTACCTACAACATTGGCGTCACGGTCGAAAATGATCGCCCGTGAGCTGGTGGTACCCTGGTCCAGGGCGATGATGTAGTTCTTATCCTGGGTGTCTGTCATGGTCGTAGGCCTTGCAAGAATAGGGGGTCAGGGCTGTGCGTGATGGCGGCATCAATTGGCTTGAGTATCGCCCTGGCGAATGTCATTTGTCTCAGGGGTCGCGGCAGGCGCCATTGGCAGGTTGCGTGCAATCAGGCCGCGATAGCTCGCTGCACCCAAGCAGGCGCCGAGGATCGGTGCAAATACCGGAACCAGGAAATAGGGAATATCCCGCCCGCCAGTGAAGGCGATTTCGCCCCAACCGGCCAGGAAGGTCATGAGTTTTGGCCCGAAATCGCGGGCCGGGTTCATCGCAAAGCCAGTCAATGGGCCCATGGCGCTGCCAATCACTGCAATCAGCAGGCCGATCAGCAGCGGGGCCATGGCGCCGCGCGGCAGGCCGTTGTTGTCGTCGGTCAGGGCCATGATCACGGCCATCAGAATGGCAGTGATCACCACTTCGACCAGAAACGCCTGGCTGGTGGACAGCGACGGGTGCGGGTAGGTGGAGAACACCGAGGCCAGCTCCAGGCTGCCTTCGCTACCGCGCAGCATGGCGTGGGCTTGTTCGAAATCGAAGAACAGATTGCTGTACAACGTGTAGACCAGTGCTGCGCCACAGAATGCGCCGCATACCTGGGCCAGCATGTAGAAGGGCAGCTTGCGCTTGTCGAACCCTGCGAACAGTGTGAGGGCGATACTCACGGCTGGGTTCAGGTGCGCACCGGAAATACCGGCGGTGAGGTAGATGGCCATGCTGACGCCCACACCCCAGATGATACTGATTTCCCAAAGCCCGAAGCTGGCGCCGGCCACCTTGAGCGCGGCGACGCAGCCGGTACCGAAGAAGATGAGCAGGGCGGTGCCGAGAAACTCGGCCAGGCATTGGCTGGACAGTGTGGGTTGGCGCAGAGCAGTCGTCATGTATGACCTCGTTTTTTTTGTTGTGAGGCGCGTGGCGCTCGACAGCAAAACCCGGTGTCTATCCCCATTGACCCCGGGTGATGTAGGAAATGCACCTTATAAGTGCACCGCTTATTCAGAAACGAAAAAATATAGACAAGAAACGCTGATGTCAAAGGTCGAAAGTGAACGGTCAGTCACGATATGGTCGCTAGAATCAGCTGCTGATCCCTGTACTAGACGCGCGCGATTGCGGTGCGGTGGCTGGGATGTGGGAATTGTCCTAAAGTAGCCGCCGAGTCGTCCCTGACTGGAGCCCTTGCATGACCCCCGCCCTAGACTTGTTGAAGAAGCACCGTGCCGAGCATCGTGTGCACAGTTATGAACATGACCCGAAGTCGGCGTCGTATGGCCTGGAGGCGGCAGAAAAGCTCGGGCTCGACCCGCAACAGGTGTTCAAGACGTTGCTGGCAAGCAGCGAGAAAGGGGAATTGCTGGTAGCGGTTGTGCCTGTGGTGGGTACCCTGGACCTCAAGGCCCTGGCCCATGCTGCCGGCGTGAAGAAGTGCGAGATGGCCGACCCGGCGGCGGCGCAGCGGGCGACCGGTTACCTGGTGGGTGGCATCAGCCCGCTGGGGCAGAAGAAGCGCCTGCGGACCTTCATTGATGACTCGGCGCAGAATTTTGCAACTATCCATGTCAGCGCTGGCAGGCGTGGCCTGGAAGTGGAGCTGGCAGCGGCGGTGCTGGCGGAGTATACGCAGGGCACGTTTGCCGGGATTGGTCGAGGCTGAGAACAGGGGGCCGCCAAGCGGCCCCCTGGCGCTGAAGTCAAGTCGCCGAACTGTATCGACGCACGCCATTCTCCTGGCGTGGCAACTGTGCTGCAACGCTACCCGGTACCGGGAATAGCACGAGGTGATCGGCCTTCACTGCAATCTCCACATTCTCACCGATCTCGTGGTCGTTGTGGCTAGGGAAGATCGCTTCGAGCTGGCTGCCGGTGGGTAACTGCAGGCGGTAGAGCGTGGATGCCCCAAGGAAACTCTTGCCCACGATGTTCGCCAGGAGCGCGCTGCCAGGTGCATGCACGATATCATCCGGGCGCAGCAGTACATCCACCGAACTGCCCGGCGCCATGATGTAGGCGCGGTTACCGCGCAGCTCACCCACTTCGGTATTGACTGCCTCGTGGCTGCTCATTTGCCCACGGATGAAGTATCCCTGGCCGATGAAACTCGCCACGAATGGCGTCTGCGGTTCGTGGTAAAGGTTATACGGCGTATCCCACTGTTCCAGGCGGCCTTCCTTGAAGACGCCAACCTGGTCGCTGACGGCAAAGGCTTCCTCCTGGTCATGGGTGACCAGAATGGCGCTGGTACCGCGGCTTTTGAGAATATCGCGAACCTCATGGCTCAGGCGCCGGCGCAGCTCCACGTCGAGGTTGGAGAATGGCTCGTCAAGCAGCAACAGTTGCGGCTCGGGCGCCAGCGCCCGGGCCAGGGCGACACGTTGCTGCTGGCCGCCAGACAGCTCATGCGGGTAACGCCCGCCCAGCCCGCCGAGTTTGACCAGCTCCAGCATCTCTTCGATGACGGCGGCCTGGCGTGGGTGTTTGGCGATACCAAAGGCAATGTTCTGCGCCACGGTCAGGTGCGGGAACAGCGCGTAGTCCTGAAATACCATGCCGATGCGGCGCTTTTCCGGAGCCAGGGTGAAGCCAGCCCGGGAAATGACCTCACCGGCCAGGTGGATTTCACCTTCGTGCACCGGCTCGAAACCGGCGATGGCACGCAGGGTGGTGGTCTTGCCACAACCGGATGAACCCAGCAGGCAACCGATGTCGCCTGCGTTCAGGTGCAGGTTGAGGTTCTGGACGATGCGCTGGTCGCCATAGCCGCAGGCGAGGTTGCGCAGGTTGAGCAGTAGGGGTTGACTCATGCGTGGTGGTAAGCCGGTTCTACAAGGAATTCGAGAAGCGCCTTCTGTGCATGCAGGCGGTTTTCAGCCTCGTCCCAGGCGACCGAACGTGGGTCGTCGAGCAGGTCCTGGCTGATTTCCTCGCCACGGTGGGCGGGCAGGCAGTGCATGAAGAGGACATCGGGTGCAGCCAGGTCGAGCAGTTCGCGGGTGACCTGGTAAGGCGCGAAATGCGCCAGGCGCCGTGCAGTTTCCTCCTCCTGACCCATGGAAGTCCAGACATCGGTGACCACCAGGTGTGCATCACGCACAGCTTCCCTGGCATCCCGGATGATCTGCACGCGGTCACCGCCCAGTGCCATGAAGCGTTGATCCGGCTCATAGCCTTCGGGGCAGGCGATGCGCAGCTGGAAATCGAACTGCCTGGCGGCTTCGATATAGGAGTTGCACATGTTGAAGCCATCGCCGATCCAGGTCACGGTCTTGCCCTGAATCGAGCCGCGGTGTTCAACGAAGGTCTGCATGTCGGCCAGCAGTTGGCACGGGTGCGATTCGTCGGACAGGCCGTTGATCACGGGCACACGCGACTTGGCGGCGAACTCGGTCAGGGTGCTGTGGGCGTGGGTCCGGATCATCACCACATCAACCATGCTCGACAGCACGATGGCGCTGTCACCAATCGGCTCGCCGCGGCCCAGCTGGGTGTCGCGGGGCGACAGGAAGATGGCCTGGCCGCCGAGCTGGATCATGCCGGCCTCGAACGACACGCGGGTACGGGTCGAGGACTTTTCGAAGATCATGCCCAGCACACGGTTCTTCAGCGGTTCGAACAGCACGCCTCGCTTGCGCAGGTCCTTCAGCTCGATGCCGCGGCGGATCACCCCGAGCAATTCGTCGGTGGTGAAGTCCAGCAGGGAGAGAAAGTGCCTAGCGCTCATGAGTGACTACCTTATCTGCAACGGTATGCAGGTCGACCGTATGGTTTTTTTGACAACGGGGGTGACCTGCGGCGTAAGCCGCACGGGGCGGACGAAATAGGGAAAGGCGCAATACTATAAGTAAATGTCGCCTGAAGCCAAGGGGGGAAAAGCGGGGTGATCGCAAAGGGTATTGCAAAGGGTGTCTTTACCCGTTGGCCCGTGCTGTTCTTTATTTGCTACAGACGGTTGTACACGGCTTGCTGGCAATTTGGCAAATGGCTGTCGTAAATCGTGCGCCTGATGTCGGTGGATTCACGCGGCGAAGCGCACTGGCCGCGGGGCGGGGGCGGGCGCATAGTCACTGTTCGACAACAACAAGGCAGAGGCGGCCATGACCAAGACCCTGCATCACCGTGCCTGTCACCTGTGCGAAGCGATCTGCGGGCTCAACATCGAAGTCAGCCATGAGGAAGACGGGCGGGCCCTGATCAGCTCGATCAAGGGCGACCCCATGGACCCGTTCAGCCGTGGCCATGTCTGCCCCAAGGCCGTGGCGTTGCAGGACATCCAGAACGACCCGGATCGCCTGCGCCAGCCCCACAAGCGGGTCGGCGAGCATTGGCAGGCCATTGGCTGGGATGAGGCTTTCGCACTGGCAGCCGAAAAATTGTGGGCGGTCCAGCAAGCCCATGGGCGCAATGCCGTGGCGGTCTACCAAGGCAACCCGAGCGTGCACAATTACGGCTTGATGACCCACAGCAACTACTTTCTGGGCCTGCTCAAGACCCGTAACCGTTTCTCAGCCACTTCAGTGGACCAGTTGCCCCAACACCTGGTCAGCCACTTGATGTATGGGCATGGGCTGCTGCTGCCGATTCCGGACATCGACCACACGGGGTTCATGCTGATTCTTGGCGGCAACCCGCTGGCCTCCAATGGCAGCATCATGACTGTTCCGGACGTGGAGAAGCGCCTGAAGGCCCTGCGGGCGCGTGGTGGGCGCCTGGTGGTGGTTGACCCGCGGCGTAGCGAAACGGCGGCAATGGCTGACAGCCATTTGTTCATACGCCCCGGTGGTGATGCAGCCCTGTTGTGCGGCTTGCTCAACACATTGTTCGAAGAAGGCCTGGCACGGGGCTCGCACTTGCCGGTCAACGGCCTGCAGCAGGTGCGCGAGGCCATTGCGCCGTTCAGTGCCGAGGCCGTGAGCGCCCAATGTGGTATTGCTGCAGCGGATATTCGCCAGCTGGCACGCGACTTCGCCGCTGCCGGGCAGGCCGTGTGCTACGGCCGCATGGGCGTCTCGACCCAAGCATTCGGTACCCTTTGCCACTGGCTGGTGCAACTTGTGAACCTGGTGACCGGCAACCTCGACCGCACAGGCGGCGCGTTGTGCACGGAGCCTGCCGTCGACCTGGTGGCAACCACCTCGGGCGGCCATTTCAACGCCTGGCAGAGCCGTGTGTCGGGTTTGCCCGAGTACGGCGGCGAGCTGCCGGTGGCTGCCCTGGCCGAGGAAATGCAAACACCGGGCGAAGGGCAGGTGCGCGCCCTGGTGACCGTTGCCGGTAACCCTGTGTTGTCCACGCCTAACGGCCGCCAGCTGGATACGGCGCTGGAGGGTCTGGAGTTCATGCTCAGTATCGATCTCTACATCAACGAAACCACCCGCCATGCCGACTTGATCCTGCCCTCCACCTCAGCGCTGGAGAACGACCATTACGACAGCACCTTCAACTTGCTGGCAGTGCGCAATGTCACGCGCTTCAACCGGGCGATCCTGACCAAGCCGGAGGGGGCACTGCATGACTGGGAGATCTTCGTCGGCCTGGCCCAGGCGTTTGCCAAGCGTGCCGAGTTGGCGTTGAAGCCGACCTGGTCGCCTGCGCAGATGATTGATCAAGCCCTGCGCAAAGGGCGCTATGGTGAAGCAACGCCTTGGCAGCTCTCCCTGGCAACACTGGACGATCACCCGCACGGGCTTGACCTGGGGCCTTTACGCAGCAACCTCGCTGGGCGCTTGACGACCGTCAGCAAGGCTGTCGAAGCAGCCCCTCAGGTCTTGCTGGACGACTTGCACCGCCTGGCGCAAATGACGCCCCCAGTGCCGGGCGAGCTGCTGCTGATCGGGCGCCGCCATGTGCGCAGCAACAACTCGTGGATGCACAACTTCCATCGCCTGGTGAAAGGCAAGCCACGGCATCAGTTGTTGATGCACCCGCAAGATTTACAGCGGCGGCAACTGCAGGATGGCCAGCGCGTGCGCATCCGTTCGCGTACTGGCTCACTGGAGGTCGAGGTGCAGGCCTGCGAGGACATGATGCCCGGTGTGGTCAGCTTGCCCCATGGCTATGGTCATGGTCGTCAGGGCGTGCACCTGCAGATCGCCCAGGCGCAACCCGGCGTGAGTGCCAATGACCTGACCGATGAGCGCTTTCGGGACCAGGTTTCCGGAAACGCTGCGCTCAATGGCGTACCCGTGCAGGTCGAGGCCGCTTGAGGAACGGCAAGGCCGAGCACGGCGCTCGGCTTTCCGATACAATGCGACACCGTGCCGACGACTGTGTCGGATAGTTCAGCCGAGGTGCTACATGGATATCATCGAAACGATCAAAGAGCAGATTGCCAACAACACCATTCTGCTTTACATGAAAGGCTCGCCGAATGCCCCGCAGTGCGGCTTCTCTGCGCGTGCATCGCAGGCCGTGATGGGTTGTGGCGAAAAGTTCGCCTACGTCGACATCCTGCAGAACCCGGAAATTCGCGCCAACCTGCCAAAATACGCCAACTGGCCGACCTTCCCGCAACTGTGGGTAGCCGGTGAGCTGGTTGGCGGCAGCGACATCATGCTGGAAATGTTCGAGAAGGGTGAGCTGCAAACCCTGATCAAGGAAGCGGCTGCCAAGGCCAAGGCTTCTGAAGCCTGATCTTCCGGCAAACATAAAAAAACCCGCGATCAGCGGGTTTTTTTATGGGGCGAATAGTTACTCTTCGCCCATCTGCGACTGCAGGTAGTTCTCGATACCGATCTTGTCGATCAGCCCCAGTTGGGTTTCCAACCAGTCGATGTGTTCTTCCTCGGACTCGAGGATATCTTCGAGCACGTCACGCGAGCCGAAGTCGCCAGCGGTTTCACAATGGGCGATGGCGGCCTTCAGGTCGACCAGGCCTTGCTGTTCAATCTTCAGGTCACACTCGAGCATTTCCTTGGTGTGCTCGCCGATCAGCAGTTTGCCCAGGTCCTGAACGTTAGGAATACCTTCGAGGAACAAAATACGCTTGATCAGTTTGTCAGCGTGCTTCATTTCATCGATGGATTCTTTGTACTCGTGCTTGCCGAGTTTGTTCAGCCCCCAATCTTCGTACATGCGTGCGTGCAGGAAGTACTGGTTGATCGCGACCAGCTCGTTTCCGAGGATCTTGTTGAGATGCTGGATGACGCTTACGTCGCCTTTCATGTCGGGTTCCTGCCCTGTAGAAGTGTGTCAATCCACTGAAGTTTGAGCCCGATACTTAGGTGTGTCAAACCTAAGTTCTTGAATACTAAGTGAAAATTAATAGGAATAAGAATGTTTGTGAACCGCGTTGCAACGCTAACTTGTTGAATTGCGGGCATAAAAAAACCGGACACCAGGTCCGGTTCTTGAAATTCTGCGTTCAGGCAGCGGTAAATTCGACGGGGTAGGGCAAGGCCGCCTGGCTGACCTGAAGCTCGGTCAGGGTCTCGCGGACCACCTGCTTGGCCACGCAGGCGCATTTCCCACACTGGCTGGCGACATTGGTGGCGGCTCGCACTTCCTTGTAACTGCAGCATCCTTCATAGATCGCATCGCGGATCTGTCCGTCGGTAACGCCGACACAAAGACACACATACATAAGGGCTGACCATCGCTGGTTGGGTCGATGGGTTGGAGCTTAATGTTAATGAGAATGCTTGTCAAAGATCTTTCTGAGGGTGCTGTGCTTGAGCGACCGGTGGTCGCTTTGTCGACGGAGTCGGCCTGTCATGAGAAGCCGTGTATGATGGTCGGCCTTTGTTGGATGTCGGGCAAGCCCGTCTGGCCCGGCAAACGGTTTTTCACCCTCATCAGGAGATTACAATGAGCGTACTCGTTGGTAAGAAAGCCCCCGATTTCACCGTTCCGGCCGTGCTGGGCAATGGCGAGATCGTCGATAGCTTCAACCTGGCCTCGGCCATCAAGGGCAAGTACGGCCTGGTGTTCTTCTACCCGCTGGACTTCACCTTCGTCTGCCCGTCCGAGCTGATCGCCCTGGACAACCGCATCCCTGACTTCCAGGCGCGCAACGTGGAAGTGATCGGCGTGTCGATCGACTCGCACTTCACCCACAACGCCTGGCGTAACACCCCGGTCAACAACGGCGGCATCGGTCAGGTGAAGTACACCCTGGCTGCCGACATGACCCACGAAATCTGCAAAGCCTACGACGTCGAGTCCGAAGGCGGCGTGGCCTTCCGTGGTGCCTTCCTGATCGATACCAACGGTGTTGTCCGTTCGCAGATCGTCAACGACCTGCCACTGGGCCGTAACATGGACGAGCTGCTGCGTCTGGTCGACGCTCTGCAGTTCCACGAAGAGCACGGCGAAGTGTGCCCTGCCAACTGGAAAAAAGGCGACAAGGGCATGAACGCTTCGCCTGAAGGCGTTGCTGCCTACCTGAGCGAGAACGCTGGCAAGCTGTAATTGCTGCGTGCATGAAAAAACCGGCCTTCGTGGCCGGTTTTTTTATGCCTCACTGTGCAGGTCTCTTACGGACGCGCTCGCGAATGCTTTTGGCAGATCAATCGTTGAAATCGCGCCAGCCGCCCATTTCTTTCCAGCGGTTGACGATGCCGCAGAACAGCTCAGCCGTTTTCTCGGTGTCATAACGTGCCGAGTGCGCCTCACGCCCGTCGAAATCGATGTCAGCGCTCTGGCAGGCTCGTGCCAGCACGGTCTGGCCATACGCCAGGCCCGCCAGGGTGGCGGTGTCGAAGCTGGAGAACGGGTGGAACGGGTTGCGCTTCAGGTCATTGCGCGCCACTGCTGCATTGAGGAAACCCAGGTCGAAGCTGCTGTTGTGGCCGACCAGAATCGCCCGCTTGCAGCCGTTGGCCTTGAGTGCCTTGCGCACGCCGCGGAAGATGTCGGTCATCGCGCTTTCCTCGCTGACCGCCATGCGCAGCGGGTGGTCCAGCTTGATCCCGGTGAACTCAAGTGCGGCCGGCTCGATGTTGGCGCCCTCGAACGGCTCCACGCGGTGGAAGTAGGTATGTTCGGGGAACAGGAAGCCTTTCTCGTCCATGCCGATGGTGACGGCGGCAATTTCCAGCAATGCATCGGTAGCGCTGTTGAAACCACCGGTTTCAACATCCACCACGACCGGCAGATAGCCGCGGAAGCGCTCGGCCATCGGATGGCGAGGACCGCTGCTGCCTTGGGTGTCCAGGTCGTCTTCGTAAAGGTCTTCGCTCACGCGCTTTTCTCCAGCAGGCGCCAGCGCAGTTTTTCGCCAGCGCGCAGCGGGACTACGGTTTGCTCGCCAAATGGCAGGCTTTCCGGAGCGGTCCATTCTTCGCGGACCAGGGTAATGGTGTCGGTGTTCGCCGGCAGGCCATAGAAGGCCGGGCCGTGCAGGCTGGCGAAGCCTTCCAGCTTGTCCAGCGCGTTACGCTGCTCGAACGCTTCGGCGTACATCTCGATGGCCGCATAGGCGGTGTAGCAACCCGCGCAACCGCAGGCTGCTTCCTTGGCGTGACGGGCATGAGGTGCCGAGTCGGTGCCGAGGAAGAACTTCGGATTGCCGCTGGTGGCTGCGTCCAGCAAGGCCACCTGGTGGGTGTTGCGCTTGAGGATCGGCAGGCAGTAGAAGTGCGGGCGAATGCCGCCGACCAGCATGTGGTTGCGGTTGTACAGCAGGTGCTGGGCGGTGATGGTCGCACCCACGTTGGCCGGGGCCTCGGTGACGAACTGCGCGGCATCGCTGGTGGTGATGTGTTCGAACACCACTTTCAGCGTCGGGAAGCGCTCGACCACACGGCGCATGTGCTCGTCGATGAAGCGCTTCTCGCGGTCGAACACGTCGATCTCGCTGCGGGTCACTTCGCCATGCACCAGCAGCGGCATGCCCACTTCCGCCATTGCCTCTATGGCCGGGAAGATGTTGTCGATGCTGGTCACGCCGGAATCGGAGTTGGTGGTGGCGCCGGCCGGGTACAACTTGGCGGCGTACACGAAACCGCTGGCCTTGGCCGCGCGGATGTCCTCGGGGCTGATGTTGTCGGTGAGGTACAGCACCATCAGCGGCTCGAAGCGGCTGCCGGCCGGGCGGGCAGCCAGAATGCGCTCACGGTAGGCGCCGGCCTCGGTGGCATTACGCACCGGCGGAACCAGGTTGGGCATGATGATGGCACGGGCGAAGGTACGCGCCACGTCGCCAACGGTGTGGGGCAGGACGGCACCATCGCGCAGATGGATGTGCCAGTCGTCGGGGCGCAGGAGGGTCAGGCGATCGGACATTGGGGATTCCAGGCGGGTCGAACTCAAGCCCCAATCCTACCGGAAAACCCCGGGGCGAGCACGGCTATCAAGTTTTCCGGACAGCGTCCGATAGCCTGCAGGTAAGCCGTCAGAATTTGTGGAGCCGCCCGTGCGCCAGCGTTACCTAGCCCTGTTGACCCTGTTCGCCAGCCTGCCGGCCGGCGCACTGACTTTCCAGACGCGCATGGAGAACATTGCCTGGAAGGTCGAGGGTGACCAGTTCGAGTGCCGTCTGAGCCAGCCGATCGAAGGTTTCGGCAGCGGTACGTTCGTGCGTCGGGCAGGCGAGCAGCCGGTGTTCCAGCTGCGGTCGGACAGCAACGCACTGGGTGCCGGCACCGCCAGCCTGCTGGCTGCGGCAGCGCCGTGGCAACCTGGGCGTGGCGATATCAACCTGGGCAATGTGCGTATGGCCCGCAGTGGCGTGCTGTTCAGCTCCTCCCAAGGGCAGGCCAGCCGGCTGATCAACGGCTTGCTCGACGGGCGTAGCACCGTCGTGCGCAACTACACCGGTGAGGCGGGCAGGCCGATGGAGGTGCGTGTGCTGCCGGTCAGCTTCGCCAAAGCCTACAATGACTATCAGGTCTGTGCTGGCAAGCTGTTGCCGATGAACTACGACCAGGTGCGCCAGACCCAGGTGGGTTTCCCCGGGGGCGGTATCGAGCTGGATGCAGCAGCCAAGGCGCGGCTGGACGTGATCCTCGATTACATGAAAGCCGACCCGACGGTGAATCATGTCGAGCTCAATGGGCATTCCGACAACAGTGGCAACCGCCTGGCCAACCGCGACCTGTCACGCCGCCGCGCATTGGCCGTTGCCGATTATTTCAAGGCTAATGGTGTGCCGGACGAGCAGATCACTGTGCGCTTCCATGGCGAACGTTATCCGCTCGCGAAGAACAACAGTGCGTCGAATCGGGCGCGTAATCGGCGGGTGAATATCGAGCTGGATCGGGTGGCGGTGGTTGAGAAACCGGTGGAAAAGCCGGTTGAGCAAGCGGCGCCGGCTGTTGCACCGGTATCAGGGCCTGTTCCAGCGGGTCCGGTTGCTGCACCTGCCTCGGGCGTCCCAGGGGCGAAGGTGCCCTGAGATCTGGTCGGTGCATGTCATGGGCTCGCATCAAGGCCGCCAGGGGTTCGTCACAACATTTTCAGCGCCTGTGAGATCGAGCGCCGCCAGGTGTCCGCCTCGACACATTCTGCGCCTGTGAGACCGAGCGCCGCCCGCGCGGCGCTTCGCGGGTAAACCCGCTCCTACGTTTGTTTCGGGCCAATTATGCCTGTGGGATTCGCGCGCGAACGCCTTGGTGCCTATCTCGATATCGCGTCGTACCAACAAGGCGGTCGCGCGCGCCTGGTACAGGATGGACTGGCCCGAAACAAACGTAGGAGCGGGTTTACCCGCGAAGCGCCGCGCGGGCGGCGCTCGATCTCGCAGGCGCAGAATGTGTCGAGGCGGACACCTGGCGGCGCTCGGTCTCACAGGCGCAGAATGTGTCGAGGCGGACACCTGGCGGCGCTCGGTCTCACAGGCGCAGAATGTGTCGAGGCGGACACCTGGCGGCGCTCGATCTCGCAGGCGCAGAATGTGTCGAGGCGGACACCTGGCGGCGCTCGGTCTCACAGGCGCAGAATGTGTCGAGGCGGACACCTGGCGGCGCTCGGTCTCACAGGCGCAGGATGTGTCGGGGCGGACACCTGGCGGCGCTCGATCTCACAGGCGCTGAACTCCTCAAGGCATGCACGCTGCGGCTCGACGCCCCTCCATGGTCCTCATGCCACATCCCGCAACCGACCGCCCGTCGCCCCTACGAAAGTTCCTGTCGCTTTGTCGTCAGAAGCTGTCGCCCCACTGTAAATTTATCCGCAACGCCGGTAGAATCGGTCCCTTTCCGTACAACCCCGTGGAGTGATGGCATGGCGGACGTAAAAAAGGTCGTACTGGCGTATTCCGGCGGCCTTGATACTTCGGTGATTCTCAAGTGGCTGCAGGATACCTACAACTGCGAAGTGGTGACCTTCACCGCTGACCTGGGGCAGGGCGAAGAGGTCGAACCGGCCCGTGCCAAGGCCCAGGCAATGGGCGTTAAAGAGATCTACATCGACGACCTGCGCGAAGAATTCGTGCGTGATTTCGTGTTCCCGATGTTCCGCGCCAACACCGTCTACGAAGGCGAGTACCTGCTGGGTACTTCCATCGCCCGTCCGCTGATCGCCAAGCGTCTGATCGAAATCGCCAACGAAACCGGCGCTGACGCCATTTCCCATGGCGCCACCGGTAAGGGTAACGACCAGGTGCGCTTCGAGCTGGGTGCCTATGCCCTGAAGCCAGGCGTCAAGGTCATCGCCCCATGGCGTGAGTGGGACCTGCTGTCCCGCGAAAAGCTGATGGACTACGCCGAGAAGCACGGCATCCCGATCGAGCGCCACGGCAAGAAGAAGTCGCCGTACTCGATGGACGCCAACCTGCTGCACATCTCCTACGAGGGCGGTGTCCTGGAAGATACCTGGACCGAGCACGAAGAAGACATGTGGCGCTGGAGTGTCTCGCCTGAGAACGCCCCGGACCAGGCTACCTACATCGAGCTGACCTACCGCAATGGTGACATCGTTGCCATCGACGGCGTCGAGAAATCCCCGGCCACCGTCCTGGCAGACCTGAACCGTATCGGTGGTGCCAACGGCATCGGCCGTCTGGACATCGTCGAAAACCGTTACGTCGGCATGAAGTCGCGCGGTTGCTACGAAACGCCTGGCGGTACCATCATGCTCAAGGCACACCGTGCCATCGAGTCGATCACCCTGGACCGCGAAGTCGCTCACCTGAAAGATGAGCTGATGCCAAAGTATGCCAGCCTGATCTACACCGGCTACTGGTGGAGCCCGGAGCGTCTGATGCTGCAGCAGATGATCGATGCTTCGCAGGTCAACGTGAATGGTGTGGTGCGCCTGAAACTGTACAAGGGCAATGTGACCGTGGTTGGCCGCAAGTCGGACGATTCGCTGTTCGATGCCAACATCGCCACCTTTGAAGAAGATGGTGGTGCCTACAACCAGGCAGATGCTGCTGGCTTCATCAAGCTCAATGCTCTGCGTATGCGCATTGCCGCCAACAAGGGCCGTTCGCTGCTCTGATTGCTGGTGTGTGCGAAAACCCCGGCTCAGTCCGGGGTTTTTTTATGCCCGCGCAAAGGCGGGTCGTTCAACTTCGATGGCTCACATCATCGCCCTCAAGTGCGCTGATCGAAAGCTGCGCACATTGACGTCTCTCCAGATTGCAAAAGCGCCAGACTCGGGTTGGCTCGGGCGGTTGGGCAAGTGCGTGCAAGAGTTGCTGCTCCATCATGCGATAGGCGTCGGGGCCGGAGAACATGAACGTGACAGGCTCGCCCTGTACCGCCTCACGGGCATCATTGGAAATCGCGGGTGTGGCCACACTGTTCAGTGCTGGCGTGTTGGGCTGTGCTGTGCTGTCGGGTTGCGGGTTGTAGAACGACTTGTAATTGAAGTTGAGCGTCAGAAAGAACAGTGCCGTCAGAAAGAATGGAAAGCCTACCAGGAACCAGGTGTAGAGCTTTTGGCTGGACTCGCCGAGAAATGGCAGTGTGGCAAGGGCGGAGGCTTCGATGATCCCCGCGAAGATGGCAATGATCGTCAGCGGGGCGACAGGTTGTGCTTGGGTCATATGGGCCGTCTCCAGCGGTTTTGTCCATCTTTACCTTACTGCTGTACTCAACTAAAGGCTGGATTGTTTCCCGGGGGAGGAATGATCGTCAGAGAGCCTCGTTGTATGGCTTTTTCAACGTGTTTGAATCGGAAGTTTTCCTCTGTTGAAGATCAGTATTCAACTGGTACGTTTATGTCTGCGGGTGGTACCGTTTCTTTCGGTAATAAGTAATTTGTTTGTTACAACCATAGTCATTATGTGTAGGAAGTTTCTGTAAGTTCTGTAGGCTTTTTCTGTCCATCGCTTTCGCTGGTAAATCGCCGCGCCAGCAAGCGTCCTGTCGG
The DNA here is from genome assembly GCF_046230975.1 of Pseudomonas sp. KCJK9058. NCBI lineage: Bacteria > Pseudomonadati > Pseudomonadota > Gammaproteobacteria > Pseudomonadales > Pseudomonadaceae > Pseudomonas > Pseudomonas sp. KCJK9058. The sequence continues at coordinate 63,900 of NZ_JBJJLR010000017.1, read as the reverse complement.
TTATCGTGGCGTGCCAAAGCAACAACAATGTATGGATATCGCATGAATAAAGTGCTTATCGTGGATGATCATCCGGTCATACGCCTGGCCGTACGCATGCTGATGGAGCGGCATGGGTATGACGTTGTGGCGGAGACTGACAATGGGGTAGCTGCGCTGCAGCTGACGCGGCAACACCTGCCGGATATTGTGGTGCTGGATATCGGTATCCCGAAGCTGGATGGCCTGGAGGTGATCGCCCGCATGGCGACATTCAGCCCGGGTAGCAAGGTACTGGTGCTGACGTCGCAGGCCCCCGGCAACTTTTCGATGCGCTGCATGCAGGCAGGGGCGGCGGGTTACGTGTGCAAGCAGCAGGAGCTTACCGAACTGCTCAGCGCTATCAAGGCTGTGTTGTCGGGTTACAGCTACTTCCCCAACCAGGCCTTGCATGCGTCACGTGGCAGGGGGGCGGGCAGCGAGACGGATATGGTGAATCGCCTGTCTGCGCGAGAAATGACGGTGCTGCAACAACTGGCGCGAGGGCGTTCGAACAAGGAGATTGCCGACAGCATGTACCTCAGTAACAAGACGGTCAGTACCTACAAGTCACGGCTGCTGCTCAAGCTCAATGCACGGTCATTGGTTGACCTGATCGAGCTGGCGCAACGGCAAGGTCTGAACTGATCGCCAAGCCTTGAAGCCTCCAGCCAGGAGGCTTTGCCAGGGCTATCGGTCCTTGACTACGGGACCCGCACTACAGGTCGTAATCGAAATCGGCCAACTGCTTTTGCAGGCGCCGTTCTTCCAGCATGTTGTCGATGGTGCGGCGTTTGCTCAGGTTGGTTTTTGCTGTTTCAACCTGTGGCTCCGCGTCATCGTCTGCGGCAACAAAATCATCATCGATCGACAGGTCGTCTTTATCGGTACTCATGAGTCGCTCCAAGCCAAGGGGCCATTGGCCGTCCTTATAACCAGAAAGCAGACGCTGGTAAAAAAGATTTTTTCAATCGACGTGAGTGGTTTTTGGCAATCGGCTCAATCGTCGGAGGTTTTGTGCTTGTACTCGCACAAATCTTCGATCCTGCAGCTGCCGCACCTTGGCTTGCGCGCCTGGCATACGTAGCGCCCGTGCAGGATCAGCCAGTGGTGGGCGTCGAGCAGATAGTCCTTGGGTACAAACTTGACCAATTTCTTTTCCACTTCCAGCACCGTTTTGCCTGGCGCGATGCCCGTGCGGTTACTCACCCGGAAAATATGAGTATCCACGGCCATGGCCGGTTGGCGAAACGCCGTGTTAAGCACCACATTGGCGGTTTTGCGTCCGACGCCGGGTAGCGCCTCCAACGCTTCGCGGGTTTGCGGTACCTGGCTGTCGTGGCGCTCGATCAGCAGCCGGCACGCTTCTATGACATTCTTGGCCTTGCTGTTGTAAAGCCCGATGGTCTTGATGTATTCGCTGAGGCCTTCAACGCCCAGGGCATAGATGGCCTCGGGGGTGTTGGCGACGGGGAACAGGCGGGCAGTGGCCTTGTTGACGCCGACGTCGGTGGATTGCGCGGACAGTGTCACGGCGACCAGCAGTTCAAACGGGGTCGTGTAGGCCAGTTCGGTCTTGGGGTCGGGGTTGTCTTCGTGCAGCCTGCGAAAAATCTCCAGGCGTTTGGCGGCATTCATGAAATCAGGGCTTTCCTTGACGATGTGGGTGGGCAGGGCCCGGAAGCAGGCGATTGTACAAGGCCAACAGCAGTCCCAGCAGCAGTAGCGCACCGGGGGCGAGGCTGGCCAGGTGCAGCTCGGCATGGTCAGCCAGCCATTGGCGGCTGGCGCCCAGCAGCAGGCAACTGGCAAAGACAGCGCCGAGGTGCGTTGCGAGCAGGCGCCAGCGGTGTTGGTCAGGCAACAGGTGGTCACTGGCCAGGCATTGCAGGCACAACAATGCGGGATAGTGGCCCAGGGCAATGGCCAGCGGTAGCAGCCAGGCCCGCATGGCCAACTGCAGGCAACTGGCCAAGGCTGCCAGCAGCAGCAGGCTAGCCAGTACATAGGCCCAGCTGGCCATGTGTTTACGCAGTGGCGCCAGCAACAGTTGGTGCAGGCACCCCATCACTACTGCGCACAGGCCGATGGCCGCGCCTTCAGCCAGCGTTCGGGTGGCACCCAGCAGTGGCGCCAGGCTCATGGCCAGCAGGCAGAACCTATTCATGGGTGGTGCCCTCCAGCAATACACTACGCTGCTCGTCGAAATAGCTCAGCGCATCCTGCAATGCGGCGATCACCGCTCGCGAGGTCACGGTTGCGCCGGCCAATTGGTCAAAGTCACCCTGGTCCCGCTTCAGTGCCCAGTGATCGCCCTGATCGCGGTTGTTGAACTGACTCAGCCAGTGCAATCGCGGATCTCCCAGGCGGTCGCCCAGCCCGGGGCTTTCCTGTTGTTCGACAACCTGGCTGCCGATCAGCCGGCCGTCCGTGGTGATGGCGACGCTCAGTACGATCGGCCCGGCATACCCCTGGGTCTGTGTGATCAGGATAATGGCGCTTGGCTTACCTGCCAAAGTGGCACGGTAAGCCGCCAGGATACGGCTGTTGGGCCGCTGTGCGGCGGGCCTTGGCAGCGGGCTTTCCAGCGGCTGGTTGTCATAGCTACCGTCGGGCAGCACGGCCAGCCGCTGGCGGCTTTGCAGCTGCTTTTCAGCGCCTGCGATGGCCGGACCGGTCCACTGCCGCCAGGCCAGGGTGGCAGACACTGCCAATACTCCAGTCAGCAGCAGCAGGCCCACATCCCGAACCCCGCGCTTCATCGGGCTGCCTGCTGACGCCGCACAGCCATACGATCGAGCGTCGGTGCCAAAAGGTTCATCAGCAGGACGGCGAACGCGGTGCCATCCGGGTAGCTGCCCCATGTACGAATCAGGTAGATGAGCACCCCTGTCCCCACGCCGAAGCACAGCTTGGCCCAGTCGTCTCTGGGGCCGGACACTGGCTCGGTCGCAATGAAGAAGGCTGCCAGCATGGTCGAGCCGGAAAACAGGTGCAGCAAAGGCGAGCCATTGGAGTCCGACCCCGAACCGTTCCAGCCCAACAAGCTGAATACCACTAGCCCTGCCAGCAAACCTGCCGGCGCATGCCAACTGATCACCTTGCGCTGCAGCAAGAACAGGCCGCCAAGCAGGAATGCCAGGTTGACCCATTCGCTGCCTGCCCCGCCAATGTTGCCAAAGCCTGGATGGCTGGCAAACAGCTCGTCGATGGTCAGGCTACGGTTGTGACGCAAGCCGTCGAGCAATGTCGGACGGGCCCAGGCATCGATCTGTTCGCCCCCAGCGAACACCTGCTGCACGCTGTCGAGCAGGCCTGGGGCCTGCCCAGGCCAATGGTTCATCTGCAACGGGAAGCTGAGCAGCACGAAGGCATAACCCACCATGGCCGGATTGAACAGATTTCGCCCGACCCCACCGTAGGCCTGCTTGCCGATACCGATCGCGACACTTGCCGCGATGACCGGCAGCCACCATGGCGCCAAGGTGGGCAGGGCGGCCGCCAGCAGCACGGCGGTCACCAGTGCGCTGCCGTCGTTTAGCGCCTGGCTAAGTGATTGGCTGCGCAGTGCCAGCAGCAATGCCTCGCACAGCAGCGCGGCGCTGGCGCACAGCAACAGGTTCAGCATCATGCCCCAGCCATGCAGCCAAAACAGCGCCAGCAGTCCAGGCGTGCAGGCGAGCAAGACCAGGCGCATGCTGGTGCGTAGGCGCGGATCGGGACTGCTCATTGGCCAAACATTCCGTTGAAACCGGAAAGCGCCATGGCCATCACCCCGGCACCAATCAATTCGATGGGCAGGCCGCGCAGCGCGTCGGGAATATCCGCGTGGGCGCTGCGCTGGCGCAGGTCGGCGAACACCATCAGCGCCAGCCAGAAGCCGCCCCCGGTCAGCAAGCCTTGGAGCAGCATGGTTGGCCAGGTGCCGTCGTCGCTTGTCTGTTGCAGGGCCAGCCCAAGCACTGCTGCATTGCTCAACAGCAACGCTGGCAACCCCACTACAGGCCAGGCCGGGCGCCACTTGGCCAATAGCCACGGCAGGCCCCAGGCGAGCAAAGCCAGCCAGGGCAATAGCAGAAACAGGGCAAGATCGTGGATGTGCAACGGGGCAAGTACCGCGTGCACCAGCAACTGCGCGCCGATTACGCCCAGGGCGATGCACAGGGCGCAGGCCAGGCCGTGCACCTGCAGTTGCAGCCCGGAGAGTGGCTGTCGGAGCAGGCACAGGTGATTGATCAGTGCGGCGCTGATCAGGACCAGGATGTAGTCATTCATGAGATGACGATAGCCGGGAATCGGGCCGATTGTCCGGGTTTGGCATGAAGGGGCCTGCGTAATTGTGGGAGCGGGCAGGCCGCTCCCACAATGGCCCGCAGGGCGGTTACTTGATGCGCTGGCCTGGCTTGGCGCCGCTGTCCGGGCTCAGCAGGTAGATTTCTTCACCGCCAGGGCCGGCAGCCATGACCATGCCTTCGGACACGCCAAAGCGCATCTTCCGGGGTTTGAGGTTGGCTACCATCATGGTCAGGCGGCCTTCCAGCTTGGACGGGTCTGGGTAGGCTGACTTGATGCCGGAGAACACGTTGCGGCGCTCGTCACCAATGTCCAGGGTCAGTTGCAGCAACTTGTCGGCACCCGCCACGGCTTCAGCCTTGACGATCAGCGCCACACGCAGGTCGACGGCATTAAAGGTATCGAACTCGATCTCTGCCGACAGCGGGTCCTTGGCCAGCTCGCCATTGCCCGCCGGGGCCTTGGCTTCGGCAGCCAGCAGGTCTTCCTTGCTGGCAGCGACCATGGCTTCGACCTTGGCCGGCTCGATACGGCTCATCAAGGCCTTGAACGGGTTAAGCGCGTGGTTTTCCAGGCGTGTCAGGTGGTCGTTCCAGGTCAGCGGGGCCACGTTGAGGAAAGCCTCGGCGTCAGCGGCCAGCACCGGCAGTACCGGTTTGAGGAAGATCACCAGCTGGCGGAACAGGTTGATGCCTTGGGCGCAGATGGCCTGGACTTCATCCTGCTTGCCTTCCTGCTTGGCCAGTGACCACGGTGCCTTGTCGGCGATCCAGGCGTTGGCGCGGTCGGCCAGTGCCATGATTTCGCGCATGGCGCGGCCAAAATCACGGGCTTCATAGGCTTCGGCGATGGAGGGGGCGGCAGCCAGGAAGGCTTCGGTCAGCTCAGGCGCGGCATCACCGCTGACCATCACACCTTCGTTGCCCTTGTGGATGAAACCGGCGCAGCGGCTGGCAATGTTGACGACCTTACCGACCAGGTCGGAGTTGACCTTCTGCACGAAGTCTTCCAGGTTCAGGTCCAGGTCGTCGACGCCACGGCCCAGCTTGGCCGCATAGTAGTAACGCAGGTATTCCGGCTGCAGGTGATCCAGGTAGGTGCGGGCCTTGATGAAGGTGCCGCGCGACTTGGACATCTTGGCGCCGTTGACCGTCAGGTAGCCGTGCACGTTGACTGCGGTCGGCTTGCGGAAGCCGGCGCCTTCGAGCATGGCAGGCCAGAACAGGGCGTGGAAGTTGACGATGTCCTTGCCGATGAAGTGGTACAGCTCGGCCTTGGAGCCTTCGTTCCAGAAGGCGTCGAAGTCCAGCTCCGGGCGGCGTGCGCAGAGGTTCTTGAAGCTGGCCATGTAGCCGATTGGCGCATCCAGCCATACGTAGAAGTATTTGCCAGGCTCACCCGGGATCTCGAAGCCGAAGTACGGCGCGTCGCGGGAGATGTCCCACTCCTGCAGGCCGGAGTCCAGCCATTCAGCCAGCTTGTTGGCTACCGCGTCCTGCAGGGTGCCGCTTCGGGTCCACTGCTGCAGCATGGCCTGGAAGTCTGGCAGCTTGAAGAAGAAGTGCTGGGAATCACGCAGTACCGGGGTGGCACCGGAGATCGCTGACTTGGGGTTCTTCAGCTCGGTGGGTGCGTAGGTGGCGCCGCATTTTTCGCAGTTGTCGCCGTACTGGTCTTCGGCCGCGCACTTCGGGCAGGTGCCCTTGATGAAGCGGTCGGCAAGGAACATGCCTTTTTCCGGGTCGAAGTACTGGGTCACCGAACGGGTGGCGATGTGCCCGGCTTCACGCAGGCGCGAGTAGATCAGGCTCGACAGCTCGCGGTTCTCTTCGCTGTGGGTGGAGTGGAAATTGTCGAAGTCCACCAGGAAGTCGGCGAAATCGCTGCTGTGCTCGGCCTGGACGTTGGCGATCAGCTGTTCCGGGGTGATGCCTTCCTTTTCGGCGCGCAGCATGATGGCCGAACCGTGGGCGTCGTCGGCGCAGACATAGATGCACTGGTTGCCGCGCAGCTTCTGGAAGCGCACCCACATGTCCGTCTGGATGTACTCCAGCATATGGCCGAGATGGATCGATCCATTGGCATAGGGCAGGGCGCTGGTGACGAGAATCTGGCGTGGCTCGGACATGGTGGCTCGGCTACTTATCTGGCTACGGGGTAAAAATGAGGGTGATCGGCCACTATAAAGGGCTGGCGAAGATATTTCACCCCGCAAGCGCATCTGCTGACGATTGACGGGTTAGGATAGGCGGCTGTTTTACATTCAGTTTGCCAATGGGAGTCTCCATGAGTGCCGTCACCCGTGCCGCCGTTGAAGGCGTGCTTCGCCAGTACACCGACCCCTACCTGAACCAGGACCCGGTCAGCGCCGGCTGCGTGCGCGCCATCGATATCCAGGGCGGGCAGGTCAGCGTGCAGTTGCAGTTGGGTTATGCCGCAGGGCTGTTCAAGAACGGCTGGGCCCAGGTGCTGCAGACCGCCATTGGCAGCCTTGAGGGGGTCACTGGCGCCCAGGTTTCGATCGATTGCGTGGTGGCCGCGCACAAGGCCCAGGCCCAGGTGCCAGCCATGGCCAACGTCAAGAACATCATCGCCGTGGCCTCGGGCAAGGGCGGTGTGGGCAAGTCGACCACCGCTGCCAACCTGGCCTTGGCCCTCGCCCGTGAAGGTGCGCGGGTAGGTATTCTCGATGCCGATATCTACGGCCCCAGTCAGGGGGTGATGTTCGGCATTGCCGAGGGTACCCGTCCACAGATTCGTGAGCAGAAGTGGTTCGTGCCGATCAAGGCCCACGGCGTGGAAGTCATGTCCATGGCCTTCCTCACCGACGACAACACGCCGATGGTATGGCGTGGCCCGATGGTGTCTGGCGCGCTGCTGCAACTGGTCACCCAGACCGCCTGGGATGACCTGGATTACCTGGTGATCGATATGCCGCCGGGTACCGGTGACATCCAGCTGACCCTGGCACAAAAGGTGCCGGTGGTCGGCTCGGTGATCGTCACCACGCCACAGGACCTGGCGCTGCTGGATGCCAAGAAGGGCGTGGAAATGTTCCGCAAGGTCAACATTCCGGTGCTGGGTGTGGTAGAGAACATGGCCGTGCATATCTGCTCGAATTGCGGCCATGCCGAACACCTGTTCGGTGAAGGTGGCGGCGAGAAGCTGGCCAGCCAGTATGGCGTCGACCTGCTGGCGTCGCTGCCGTTGTCGATGCTGATACGTGAGCAGGCCGACAGCGGCAAGCCGACGGCGATCGCCGAGCCGGAAAGCCAGATTGCCATGGTTTACCAGGAGCTGGCCCGCCAGGTGGGCGCGCGGATCGTGCTGCAGGAAGCTGCGGCGCCGGCAATGCCCAGCATTACCATCAGCGAAGACTGACGCATTCCCTGTGGGGCAACTGTCTTGCTCAATTTCTAAAAGCTGGCGCGATCCCTGTGGGAGCGGCCTGGCGTCGCGAAAGGGCCGCGCAGCGGCCCCAGGATCTCGGCATAATGCATAGATTGCTGGGGCCGCTTTGCGGCCCTTTCGCGACACAAGGCTCCACACACTTGCAATGCATGGCCTTCAGACAGGCATAAAAAAACCCGCCATAAGGCGGGTTTTTTTGAAAGCTAGGAAGCTAGATCGACTTAGGCGATCTGAACTTCTTCAGCCTGCATGCCTTTCTGGCCGCGGGTAGCGACGAAAGTAACAGCCTGGCCTTCTTTCAGGGTTTTGAAGCCGTCAGCTTGGATGGCTTTGAAGTGCACGAACAGGTCATCGCCCGACTGAGGGGTGATGAAGCCGTAGCCTTTCTCATCGTTGAACCACTTAACAACACCGGATTGACGGTTGGACATTTTTCTGTCTCCTTGGACAATTTGATAACGGTCAGGAAAAACCCTGCCCGGGACTGAGCGCAAAGAGAGCAGAAAATTCAGCGATGGGCCGATCAGGATCGTGCATCAAACTAGAGATTCTCGGTGTCACGTGCAGCACAGTGGCAACACCTTACCCCACTTTCCGCAACCTGCCAATGGTCAGAAGACGCTTTAGGCAAATTCGGATCGGCGGCGGCTGCAGCCCCCACCCGGCGCGGGATGTGGGATGGAACTTTAACCTGGGCGCCGGGACCGGTAATATGCGCGTCACGATTTTCACCTCGCAACTCTTCAGGACACCCCGCCATGAGCATCAAATCGGACAAGTGGATTCGCCGCATGGCGCAGGAACACGGCATGATCGAGCCGTTCGTCGAGCGCCAGGTGCGCGGCGAGCAGGACAACCGCGTGATCTCCTTCGGCGTCTCCAGCTATGGATACGACGTACGCTGCGCCGACGAATTCAAGGTGTTCACCAACATCAACTCGGCCACCGTCGACCCGAAAAATTTCGATGCTGGCAGCTTCGTCGATATCAAGAGCGACGTGTGCATCATCCCGCCAAACTCTTTCGCCCTGGCGCGTACTGTCGAATATTTCCGCATTCCCCGTGACGTGCTGACCATTTGCCTGGGCAAGAGCACCTACGCCCGGTGCGGCATCATCGTCAACGTCACGCCGCTCGAGCCCGAGTGGGAAGGCCACGTGACGTTGGAGTTCTCCAACACCACCACGCTGCCGGCGAAGATCTACGCCAACGAAGGCGTGGCGCAGATGCTGTTCTTGCAGTCCGACGAAGAGTGCGAAGTGTCGTACAAGGACCGTGGCGGCAAATACCAGGGCCAGCGCGGGGTCACGCTGCCGCGTACCTGAGCCGACAAGCGCGGGGAATTACCCGCGCCTTTGGCACTCCAACGAAGTAACGCCGGTGTGCATGATGTACATCGGCTTTCGTCAGGAGCAGCCAATGAAACTCCATCCCGCAATCAGTGCCAAGCTGGCAGGCCTGCAGCCCAATCACGTAGGGTTGTTGCCCTGGTCACTGCTGGCGCACCCGCTGCCCATGCAAGCGGGGGGCGTGCCCCATCAACCTGACCCCGATACCCCGCAACCGCCGGAACCCGGTGAGACGCCTCCCATGGAGCCGGGTGAACCGACCTTGCCGGACGAGCCGCCTCCCGCCCCTGTCGCCTGAGCGTCGCTAAAGCGGCCAGACGCGGTCAGCGCCAACCAGGTACAGCCGGCTGGCGCTGGCGGGGGGGATTTCCCACCCTCCGGTGAACTCACCGAATGCAGGTAGCAGGCTGACTTGCTCATCGATCACGAAGCAAGGCAGGCGCAAGCGCTGACGGGCCTTGCCGCGCAGGACGAAGACGGGGTGTACGTGGCCCGCCAGTACCGGGTGTGTGTGGTGGGGCTGCGGCTCGTGCTGCAGGGCAAAGGGCTCCAGAACCCAAGGCTCGTCCACGACCTGAATATCGAGTGAGGCGGGTGGATCGCCGGCGTTGCGGTCATGATTGCCGCGTATCAGCACTATTTTCAGTTCTTTGTGCCGCTTGCGCCAATCATCCACTTTGGCCAGCGTTGCCGGTGCACGGGCCGTGCGGGCATGCAGAAAGTCGCCCAGGATGATCAGTTGCTCACAGTCATGTGCGGCCAGCAGGCGATCGAGCCTGGCGAGTGTCGCCTCAGTCGTTCCACGTGGCACCGGTTGATGCAGGGCGCGGTAGCTGGCGGCCTTTCCGATGTGCACGTCGGCCACCAGCAAGGCGCGGCGGGCGGGCCAGTAGATGGCTTTGTCGGCAAGCAGCCAGAGCGCCTGCCCCCGGTGTTCGATGGGTTGGTAATTCATCCCGCGTTCGCCGCTTGTTCCAGTTCCGCCACCATCCGCGCAATGCGGTCTGTCAGTTTCTCGGTGCTCAATGTCTCGCGCATGCCTTCCACCAACAAGGCAAACGCCAGTGGCCCTGGCCGCTTCAACGCCCGCAGGTCCAGTTGCAACTCACCCATTTTTAGCAGTTGCCGATGCAGCCGTTCGATTTCCAGCTCTTCGCTCAATACTTCATCCCGCGCCTGGCCAAGCAGCAAATTCCCCGCGTCGTGCTTGCGAAACACCTCATAGAACAGCCCGCTGGAGGCCTGGATTTGCCGCGTGCTCTTCTGCGCGGCGGGATAGCCACCAAACACCAGCCCGGCAATCTGGGCAATTTCGCGAAAGCGCCGCAGTGCCATTTCCCCGGCATTCAGGCTGGCCAGCACATCTTCCAGCAGGTCCCCGGTGCCGAGCGCTTGTGGCAAGTGCCTGGCCCAGTCCACCTGGGCAGGGCTGAGGAGTTCGAATCCGTAATCGTTGACGGCAATCGACACCGACAGCGGTTGTGCGCGGCTAACCCGCCAGGCAATCAGATTGGCCAAGCCCAGGTTGGCCATGCGCCCGGCAAAGGGATACAGGAACAGGTGCCAGCCCTGGCGTGACTTGAAGGTTTCGGCCAGCAGCGTGCCCGTGGTGGGTAAGGCTGACCACTGCGCCTGGAGCGCAAGCAGCGGGCGTACTGCGCGCATTTCCGGCCCGTCAAAGCGTTCATGGGCTGCAGCGTCGAGCTGCTCGACCAGCGCCTCGGCCAGTTCGCTCGAGAGCGGCATACGCCCGCCGTTCCAGCGCGCTACCGCAGCCTTTCGCGCCGTGCTGCGACGCACATAGGCCGTCATGTTTTCCACGCGTACCAGCTCCAGTACCCGCCCGGCAAATACCAGCGTATCGCCGGGGCGCAGGCGGGCGATGAACGCTTCTTCAACACTGCCCAGCGTTTTCCCGCCGCCGCCCTTGCTCCAGTATTTCAGTTGCAGGTTGGCATCGCTGACGATGGTCCCGATGCCCATGCGGTGGCGCCGCGCCAGGCGTTCGCTGGTAACCCGGTAAACACCGTCGGCCTGGCGCTCGACGCGCTGGTAGTCCGGGTAGGCGGTCAGTGAGCTGCCGCCGTGGCAGACGAAGTCCAGCGCCCATTGCCATTGGCTGTCGCGCAACTGGCGAAAGGCCCAGGTGCTGCGCACTTCGGCGAGCAGTTGCTCCGGGCGAAAACCGCTGCCCAAGGCCATGCTGACCAGATGCTGTACCAGCACGTCCATGCACAGGCGCGGTGAAAAGCGGGCTTCGATGTGGCCGGCTATCAGCGCCTGCCGGGCCGCCGCCGCTTCCACCAGTTCCAGGCTATGGGTGGGCACCAGGGTGACCCTGGAGCGCCGCCCAGGCGCGTGTCCTGAGCGACCCGCCCGCTGCATCAGGCGGGCGATGCCCTTGGCCGAGCCGATTTGCAGCACCCGTTCCACGGGCAGAAAGTCCACGCCCAGGTCCAGGCTGGACGTGCAGATCACGGCCTTCAGGCTGCCTTGCTTGAGGCTGCGCTCGACCCAGTCGCGGGTATCGCGGGCCAGCGAGGCGTGGTGCAGGGCGATCAGCCCGGCCCAGTCCGGGCGGGCCTCAAGCAGGGCCTGATACCAGATTTCTGCCTGGGCGCGGGTGTTGGTGAACACCAGGCTACTGGCACTGGCATCGATCTCGTGACAGACCTGGTCGAGCATCTTCAGGCCCATGTGTCCAGCCCAAGGGAAGCGCTCGATCGCTGTTGGCAGCAGGGTGTCGACTTGCAGTGCCTTGTCTTGCCGGCCTTGCACCAGCAGGCCGCCCTGGGGCAGCAAGACATCCCGTGCGTGTTGCAGATTGCCGAGCGTTGCCGACAAGCCCCAGGTCGGTAGGCCTGGGTGCCAATGCCGCAGGCGCGCCAAGGCCAGCTGCAGTTGTACCCCGCGCTTGTTGCCAAGCAGCTCGTGCCATTCATCCACTACCACCAGTTGCAGCGTGGCGAAATCCTCATGTGCCTGTGCCCGGGTGAGCAGCAGGGTCAGGCTTTCGGGGGTGGTGATCAGCACACTGGGTAGCCGCCGGGCCTGTCGGGCGCGCTCGGCACTGTTGGTGTCGCCGCTGCGCACCCCTACGCTCCAAGGCAGCTGGAGCTCATCAAGCGGCGCTTGCAACGCACGTGCGGTGTCGGCGGCCAGGGCACGCATGGGCGTCACCCACACCACCTGTATGGGGGCCAACTGGCGGCCCTGGGGCCTGGGCTTGAACGCACGTAGTGCAGCGAGCCAGACCGCATAGGTCTTGCCGGCACCGGTACTGGCATGCAGCAAACCAGACTCGCCCCGTTCGACGGCAGCCCATACGCGCCGTTGGAAAGCGAAGGCCTTCCAGCCGCGCTTGGCAAACCAGGCATCGGCGAGGTCGGTAGCAGCAGGCATGAGGCAGGTGGCCCTCCGAAGGCTGTGCTTCTACAGACCACTTGCCGGCTGCAATGGTTTTACCGGATCAATTGGCCAACAGGTAGCCGCTGCGGCATACCTGTTCGCCGGCCACATGGGCGATGACCATGCCAGCCGTGGCCATGCGCCGTACGCTACGCGCATACAGCAGGCCTGGCTGGCTGTTGCGCAGGGCGGTGACTCGGTCACTGAGTGGGTCGATGACTTCGGCAATCAGTTGGCCGGCCTCAAGGTGCTGGCCCGGTTTGGCGTGGTAAACCAGCAACCCACCCATTGGCGTTGCCACGGGTTCCACCGCGGCCAACGGCGTGGCGTGGCGTAACAGCGCGGGCAGAGCGGCGCTGGTGCCTTCGATGACACCTGCATGGGTCAGGAAGTCGAGGATCGCCTGGCAGTCCTTGCTGGCCAGATCATGGCTGACATCCGCCTGGCCACGCAGCTCGACGGTGACCGAGCAGCAGCCCAGCGGAATCGGGAAGCGTTTGCCGAAACGTTGCTGCAATTGCCACCAGACCAGGCTGAAACATTCATCGAACGACTGCCCGCCCGAGTCGGTTGCCAGCAGGCTGGCCTGGGCGCCCAGGTAACGGGCCAAGGGTTCGATCTGGGGCCAGGCATCGGGGGTGGTGTACAGGTGCTCGACTGCTTCGAAGTCGCAGTGCAGGTCCAGCACCATATCGGCATCGCAGGCCAGGCGCTGCAGTATCAGGCGCTGGGCCTGCAGGGGTGTGCGGGCCGGGTGTGCGTCCAGGCCGCGGCGCAGGTATTCGCGGATCAGTGCAAGGTTGTGCGTCGGGTCCTGGGTGAGGTGTTCTTCGATCAGGTCGCCGATGCTGTCCGACAGGTCGACGAAGTTGCGATTGAAGTTCTCGCCGCTTTGCAGTTCAAAACGCCCCAATGGCGCATCCAGCAGCACTTGCTCCAGGCCCACCGGGTTGGCCACCGGCACCAGAATGATCTCGCGCTGCAGTCGGCCTTGCTGTTCCAGCTCGACCAGACGGCGCTTGAGGTGCCAGGCTACCAGCATGCCCGGCAGTTCGTCGGCGTGCAGCGAGGCCTGGATATAGACTTTGCCACCACTGCGGGGGCCGAAGTGGAAGCTGTGCAGTTGGCGGGTGATGCCCGGTACGGGGGAGAGCAGGTCATGGGTTGAATGGTGCATGTTGGTCCTGGCTGCGTGGCGAAAACGGTCTGCGACACGGGTCGGCTCAAAAATAGAAGCATAGTTTCAGCGAATGCGCCTCATCCTGCAGCAGTCAGGCACCGCAAACTTTTTCAGGCCAGTAGCGCCTGCAGGGTGGCCAGGTCATCTGCCTCCTCCACCGGCTTGTCCAGCCGCCAGCGCAGCATGCGCGGAAAGCGCACGGCAATACCGCTTTTGTGGCGCCGGGACAGGGCGATGCCTTCGAAGCCCAGCTCAAACACCAACGTTGGGGTCACACTGCGCACCGGCCCGAACGTTTCCACCGTGGTCTTGCGGATGATGGCGTCGACCTTGCGCATTTCTTCGTCACTGAGCCCTGAATAGGCCTTGGCAAAGGGCACCAACGCCCGACCTGGGGTGCCTGCCGGTGCATCCCATACGGCAAAGGTGTAGTCGCTGTACAGACTGGCCCTGCGGCCGTGGCCCCGTTGGGCATAGATCAGCACCGCATCGACGCTGAACGGGTCGATCTTCCACTTCCACCAAATGCCCATGTCCTTGGTGCGCCCCACGCCGTACAGGGCCTCGCGCTGCTTCAGCATCAGCCCTTCCACGCCCAGGCTGCGTGACTGTTCGCGCTGGCGGGCAAGGTCGGCCCAGTCCGGGCCTTGCAGCAAAGGCGACAACAGCACGGGGGCAAGTGGGTGTTCATCCACCAGGCGTTCCAGCTGGCTTCGGCGTTCGTGCTGCGGTCGGCTGCGCCAGTCATCGCCCTGCCACTCCAACAGGTCGTAGGCCTGCAACACCACCGGCGCATCGTTCAGCAGCTTTTTGCCCAGCGTTTTGCGACCGATGCGCTGTTGCAGCAAGGCGAAAGGCTGCACGGCCAGTTCCGTCTCGGTTTCACCGGGTTTCCAGACCAGGATCTCGCCATCGAGCACCACGCCATCGGGCAACGTCTGTGCCAGGCCATGCAGTTCGGGGAAACGCTCGGTAACCAGTTCTTCGCCGCGTGACCACACCCACAGCTGGCCATCGCGCTTCACCACTTGCGCCCGAATGCCGTCCCACTTCCATTCGATTTGCCAATCGCTTGGTGGTCCGAGCAGGGTATCGAATTGATCGCTGGACACTTGCAGCGGATGGGCCAGGAAGAAAGGGTAGGGCTGGCCGCCACGCTGGTTGTGTTCATCGGCGGACTCCGGGGCGATCAGCCTCTGGTAACTGGCTGCAGTGGGGCGATGGCCTATATCGGTGTAGCCGACCAGGCGCTGGGCCACGCGTTTGGCGTCCAGCCCGGCCAGTTGCGCCAGGGCGCGGGTGACCAACAGCTTTGACACGCCCACGCGAAAGCTGCCAGTGATCAGCTTCAGGCATAGCATCAGGCTGGCGCGGTCCAACCGGGCCCAGAGCGGCGGCAGGCGCTGGTGGACTTGCTCAGGCGGCAGCCCGCGCAGGGGCAGCAAATGCTGTTCCACCCAGGTGGCCAGGCCTTCCTCGTTGCCATCGGGGTGCAGCGGCAGCAGCAGCGAAATGGTCTCGGCCAGGTCGCCCACGGCCTGATAGCTTTCTTCGAAAAGCCAGTCCGGCAGGCCAGCCAGCGTTGTTGCCAGTTCACGTAGAAGGCGGGTGGGCACCAGTTGGCGTGGGCGCCCGCCGGCCAGGAAATACACCGCCCAGGCAGCATCGTCGGCGGGTGCCATGTCAAAGTAGTCGCGCAGTGCCTCGAGCTTGGCATTGCTGGAGGTGGTCGCGTCCAGGCGCAGGAACAGCGTTGCGAAGGCTTTCATGGTGAGGGGGCGGTGTTGGGCACATCGTCTTCATCGCCATACTCGGTGACAAAGGCGCGGGCATCCAGGCCTTGTTCGGTGAGGTAGCGCACCAGTACCTCGACCGAGCCGTGAGTGACCATCACCCGTTGGGCACCGGTCTGGCCAATGGCCCAGAGCAGGCCGGGCCAGTCGGCGTGGTCGGACAGCACAAAGCCCCGGTCCACGCCGCGCCGTCGGCGGGCGCCGCGTAGCAGCATCCAGCCGCTGGCGAAGGCATCACTGTAATCGCCAAAACGGCGTATCCAGCTACTCCCGCCGGCTGATGGGGGCGCCAGGACCAGTGCCTGGCGCAGCAGAGGATCGTTGCGCGGTATATCGCCTGCGTAGCGGGTTTCCGGCAGGCGGATACCGGCATCCCGATACACCCGGTTGAGCGGCTCCATGGCGCCATGCACGAGGATCGGGCCGATGCTGGCATCCAGCCCATGCAGAATCCGCTGGGCCTTTCCGAAGGCATAGCAGAACAGCACGCTGGCCTTGCCCTGTTCACGGTTGGCCCGCCACCAGGCATTGATGCTGGCGAAGATCTCACTTTGGCTTGGCCAGCGGTAGATCGGCAGGCCGAAGGTCGACTCGGTGATGAAGGTGTGGCACGCCACCGGTTCGAAGGGCGTACAGGTGCCATCGGGTTCTACCTTGTAGTCACCGGATGCAACCCAGACTTCACCTCGATACTCCAGGCGCACCTGTGCCGAACCCAGCACGTGCCCGGCCGGGTGCAGGCTCAACGTCACGCCTTGGTGCAGCAGGCGCTCACCGTAGGGCAGGGTCTGCAAATGGATGTCCTGGCCCAGGCGGCTGCGCAGAATGCCGGCACCGGGGCTGGCGGTCAGATAATGGCCATTGCCGCTGCGTGCGTGGTCGCCGTGGCCGTGGGTAATGACAGCCCGGTCCACGGGCCGCCAGGGGTCGATGTAGAAATCACCGGGCGGGCAGTACAGGCCTTCGGGGCGGGCGATGACGAGGTCCATGGCACGGGCACTGGTTCTGGGGTTACCCGTTAAGAGGCATGGTGCTGGACGTTAGTTCGGATGGATTTGGGAGGGAGCTGCTGAAAAACTTCATCAAGCCCCCTCATGCACCCCTGAAGAATGCCGTTACCGCCCCGGTACCAATGTAAGCCGCTGGTTGCCATACGCCCTGCCGAAGTTCTGCTGTTGCAGTGGCAGGCTCATGAAGCGCCCTTTGAACCAGGCATCCAGCCCGTCGCGGTAATGCGCGCTGGCCGGGTTGCCGGACTGGCCGCTGCTGGTCAGTATCTGCAACGGTTCGGCCTGGCCGAAGTCGACGATCATCCGTGCCGAGGCTGGCAGATGCGTGTCGAAGTCGCTGCCCCAGGCGAATGGTGTGAGGGCCAGGGTAGTGAAGTCGCCGCCTGCGGCAAGCGGCGCACGGCTGATCGCATCCCCCAGGCCATGGTAGGCCGGTGCCGGCCAGCGGTACTGGTGCAGCTGGCCCCACTGCCAGGTGCGTCGGTCGGCACCCAGCTGCGCGATCCCGGCCTCCATTGCGCCCGCCAGGCTGCGGGCGAGGATGGCGGGCTTGTCTTCTTTTTGCGGCGTGTTGCGGTCATCCCAGAAGGGGCTGTCATCGCGGCCCAGCAGATGATCGGCCTGCGCCGAGAACGACAAACGTGCATTGCTGACGAATGCCTGCCACGCCGGGCCGGCCTCCGGGCCCAGGTCATCGAGGAAGGTCTGGCGAGCGACCTCCTGCAAGAACAACTCGTACAGCGCGGCATCGGCCGACACCGGGCTCAGGCGGCCATCGAAGGCCTTGAGCCGGGCCAGCGTGTCGCGGGCCTTGTCGCGCTGCCCGGCGGGGAGGGCGTCGATCGCCTGCTTCAGTGGCTGGGCCATGCCGGGTGCGTCGAACATCTGCTTGAGCTTGTTGGCCAGCAGGGTCACTTGGTCGTTCTGCAGGGCCATCAGGCTGCGACTGTCGTGGCGACCGTTGCCGGCCAGCTGTGCCAGACGTTCGGCACGTTCGGGGTAGTACCAGGTGCTGGACAGCTGCATGCCATAGCCGCGCGGCAGGCTGCGCTGGTTGGCGTGGCCGATCCAGCCTGCGGGCGGGTCCTGGTCGTACGGGTGCAGCATCGGGTCGGCATAGCCGTCCCAGTCGTAACGCCCGTCCCAGCCCGGCGAGGGCAGCAGGCCCTGGCCTTCGCGGCGATTGGGGTAGCGGCCACTGACTTGCCAGCCGATGTGCTCAGGCTCGGCGAAAACAAAGTTGACGGCAGCAGCCGTCACTTCACGTGTGCTGTCGAAGGCTCGCTCCACGTTCTTGGCCCGCGTCAGGTCGAACAGAGCATCCAGGCTGCGATCACCTTTGAACTGGGGCAGGTTCAGCGCCAGGCCCAGGCTGGCGTTTTCTGGCTGGGCCAGCAGGGTGCCGTGGCGGGTGTCGTACACCACTTCGCGCACGGGTCGCTGGCCACGTACGAAGTAGGTTTCGCTGCGGGCGCGGGCCGGCAGCCATTTGCCATCGGCCAGGTAGCTCAGCTGATTGCCTTGGCGGCGCAGCTGCTCGAGGAACAGGTCCTGATTGTCGGCCATGACCGCGCTGCTGCTCCAGGCCAGCTTGCCATTGTAGCCGGCCAGCACAATTGGCAGGCCCGGCAAGGACAGGCCGGCAACCTGGTACTTGCTGGTATTGATTTGTACCGGGCTCAAGGCCCAGGCGGCGCGGCTGTCGCTGGCCAGCAGGCTCTTGCCGCTGCGGCTGCGCTGCGGGCCCAGGGCCAGGTTGGCCGACCCCGGGCTACCGAGCAGGTCGAGGTCGGCGAGCTTCTGGCTGGCAGCTGCCAGGGCTGGCAGCCCCGGCAACTGGCTGGCCAGGTTCAGGCCCTTGAGCTTGTCCACTTCCATTTCGGCCAGCGGCTCGTCCGGGGCCCCGGGCAGCAACCAGGCCAGCTTGTCGCTACCGGCTTTCTGCGCCAGGGTCAGGGCGCTGAGTTCCTCTTGCAGGTTGACCGACTGGCTGAACGCGTACAGGCAGAAGATCAGCGCCGAGTCTTCAGGCTTCCAGTATTCGGGGCGATAGCCACTACTGGCCAGGCCTGCTGGCAGCTTGTCGCGGTAGCGGAACAGGTAGGCGTTGACCCCGCGCGCGTACACTTCGAAGAAGCGCTTGAGCCGTGGCGATGCGTCGGCGTATTGCTGGGCGGCACTTTGCTTGAGGTTGGCGGCGCGCATGAGGCGGTCGATATCCAGCGCCTCGCTGCCGGCCAGTTCGGCCAGACGGCCTTGGGCGAGCAGGCGCATGGCGACCATCTGTTCGATGCGGTCGCCGGCGTGCACATAGCCCAGGCTGAACAGCGCATCATGGAAGCTGCTGCTTTCGATCAGCGGCGCGCCCATGGCATTGCGCCGTACCGAAACATTCTGTGCCAGGCCTTTGAGCGGCTGCACGCCGCTGGTCGGTGGCACGCTATCCTGGTAGCCGCCCGTCTGGCAGCCGGCCAGCCCGAGCATGCCGAGCAGGGTGGCAGCGGTTGCGAACCGCAGGCGGAAGGGAGGAAAGGCGGGGGCGGCCATGGCAAGGGCTCCTGCAAGGCGAGGCTGGTTTGGAAAGGCGCTAAGGTAGTAAGCGCGCAGGCGCCATGCAAGGTCCCAGGTCGGTTTATTTGATCGCGCCGGGTCAAACCTCGAAGTGCTCGGCCAAGGCGTCGGAAAAATGCGTGCAATTAATGCGCGTGTAGCGTTGGTAGTCACGGCTCACCGCGAATGCAGAGCCCGGCATCAGCAGGATCTTGTGTTGCTCCAGTTTACGCATGAAAGGTTGCAGGTCGGGCAAGTCCGGGTGGTAGACCCAAAGGAACATCCCCCCTTGCGGTGCAATGTCGAACTGCCAGCCGCGCTCGAGCAGCAAGCGTTGGGTTTGCACTTGCTGGCGGATCAGGCGCTGCTGCACGTCTTTCATGTGCCGGGCATACGTGCCATCCGACAATATGGTGTTGACGAAGCGTTCGCAAAACGCGGGGACGGCGACGCAGGTCAGCAGTTTAAGGCGTGTGAGCGGTTCGATCAGGTCTTGCGAGCAGGCAATGAACCCCACGCGCAGCGATGCCGACAGGCATTTGGAGAAGCTGCCGATGTAGATAACCCGGTCAAGGTTGTCCAGCTCGGCAAAGGTCTGGCGCACAGCAGGGCTGAAGTCCCCATAGACATCGTCCTCGACCACGAAGAACTCGTGCTCCACCGCCAGGCGCAGGACGCTGAAGGCGTTGTGCGGGCTGATGTTGCTGCCGGTCGGGTTGTGGAAGGTGCTGTTGCAGAAAAACGCCTTGACCTTGTGCCTGGCCAGGTGGCTTCTCATTTCTTCCACATCTGGCCCGTCCTGGGTCCGCCGAATGCCGACGACGTGCCCGCCTGCCAGTTGGATCAGCTTGATCAGGTTGCCGTTGCCCGGCTCGTCGACGAAAACGTGGTCGCCCGGTTTGATCAGCAACCGTGCAACCAAGTCCAGGCCTTGCGTGGCACCCAGTGTGGTCAGCAACTGGTTGGGCCGGGCTTCGACACGGGTCAGCCGTTTCATGTGCACGCACAGCTGTTTGCGCATGGGCAGGTACCCCTGGATGTCGCCGTACTCTGCCAGCGAGCTTTGCTCCAGCCGCGCCGTGCGACGAATTGCCTTGGCCAGCAGTTCGGTGTCGCGCCACGCGGGGGGCAGCCAGCCGCTGCCCAGCTTGGTGAAGTGCTGGCCGCCCTGCAGCAGCCGGAACAGGGGGTCGCCGGCCATGCATTCGGGTTCGTGGATCACGCTGGTCTGCCTGGCGCGGTTTGCCACGAAGTAGCCTCGCCCAGGTGATGCCGTCAATACCCCTTCGCTGACCAGCTGGGCATAGGCCGACACGACGTCGTGGTAACTGAAGTCCACTGCAGCGGTCAGCTTGCGGATGGAGGGCATGCGTTGCCCGGGCAACCACTCGCCTGCATCCAGGCGTTGTTTCAAAAGGTGATGAAGGCTGCAGGGGATCATGGCAGGTCCGAAACCGTTAGAAAAAAAAGCCTAACAGTTAACGGAAATGCTTGTCGACTGTTCGTTTGCAAATGGCCAGCACATGCCAATATCCCCGTGTCGGAACTTTCGGCTGCCAACAAAGGCGGCACTTTTAGCGTCTGTGCAGACCAGACAACTGGATATCAAGCCCATGCACCCTATGGACATGCAATCAGCCGTCATTGCCAGGCTTCCTGTCCCTGACGAACTGGAGTCATTCAAAGTTGTAAAGAATCTTGTGACCTCGGCGTTATTGGAGTGTTGTTCAATCGTCGAGTTCGAAGCACTGAAAGAAACACCGGTCATTGAACGTGTGACTGAACAGGCACATGCCGATTTACAGGCATTTGCCATGAAAGATCCGGCTGCCGGCCGCGACCTGGTCTTCATTGCAAAAACCTACACCTCTTATTCTGCGGTTTTGCATTATCGGCTGGCCCATTGGATCTACAACAATAGCGCCGCGACCTACGGCGCCGGCGGTCAATGCCTGGCCGCCATGATCTCCAGGCGCGGAAAAATGCTTTCGGGGGCGGAGATCCATTTCCGCAGCCGCATTGGTGCGCGCTTCATCATCGATCACGGCATGGGCACCGTCATTGGTGAAACGTCGACCATTGGTGACGATTGCTACGTGCTTGGCGGCGTAACCCTGGGCGCCCGCGGTATCAGTGACAACCCCTCGAGCCCCAGGCACCCGACGTTGGGTAACCGGGTGCAGATCGGCGCTTTCGCCAGTGTGCTGGGCGCTATTCATGTCGGTGACGGTGCGTTTATCGGGCCGGGCTGCATTGTGACCAAAGACGTCCCGGCCGCTGCCCGGGTACAGGTTAAAACATCATTGCAGGTGGTATTGGAATCATGAACGCTCTGAACTATGAAGTTTTAAGAAATACCGAAAAACTGTATTACAAAGACCAGTACCTGGCGGGCGCGAATACGCAAGTAGCGCGGGTGCACAGTGACGGCATCGAGTTGCTGAGTACGGTGGCCTATCCAGAAGGGGGGGGCCAGGAAGCGGACTTCGGCACCATTGAATTACCGGTGGGTACCGTGCGATTCGTCTGGGTTAAAAAACTCTACGGTAGCCCTATTCGCCTGGACGGTTTCAAAGGCGGAAAACTGGGCGGCATTATTATTCACAGCCTGCACCCGGATGATTTACACCTGTTGGATGAAGTCACCGTAGGCATGCCGGCCCGCGTCACTATCGATATTGAACGGCGCGAACGGCTGACGTTGTCTCACAGTGCCAGCCACTTCCTATATGCCGCCGCCATCGGGCTGCGTGAAGAACTGAAGCAATGGACGATCGGCTGCCATATCAAGGAGGACACGGCCCGTTTCGACTTCCTGGTCGAGGACGCTTTCACGGCTGAAGACGTACTTGAAATAGAACGACGGGCGAATGAACTGATTGGCTGCGATGCGCCGATCGAGCACTACGCGGTTCAAGGCCTGGAAGACGCGCGTTTGTGGACCTACGACGGCATCGAAATCCCGTGCGGTGGTACGCACCTCGATTCGCCTCGGCGTATCGGGCGCCTTAGCGTCAAGCGCAAACGCCTGGGTAAAGGCAAGGAACGGCTGATCTGCGTGTTCCCCGAGGCCGAAATCGACTTGTCCACTTATCACGAGCACGCACTATGAACAGCACGTTACCGCGGCGCACGTACCTGTACTTCACCGCACAGTCGATCAACCTGACGACTGCCGTGATGTCGGTGACGATGGCCGCCATTGTCGGGGCTGCTCTGGCGCCTGATGCCGCATGGTCCACGGTGCCGTACGGGTTCCAGTTTCTGTGCCTGATGTTGGCAACTTATCCGGTCTCCAGGCTGATGAGCCGCATCGGCCGTAAAAAGGCGTTCATGCTGGGCGCGATTCCCCTGGCGCTGTCTGGCGTCAGCGGCTTTCTGGCGGTGGAGCACCAGCATTTTCCAACGCTGGTCCTCAGCCACTCTGCATTGGGTGTGTACATCGCGTTCGCCAACTTCAACCGGTTCGCGGCAACCGACAATCTTTCCCAGGCCTTGAAGCCCAAGGCACTTTCGCTGGTCGTGGCGGGCGGGGTCATCGCGGCTGTCGTCGGGCCGACGCTTACCGAGTGGCTGCGTGACGTGGGTGGTTACCCGCTGTTTTCGCTGTGTTATGCCGCATTTGTCGGCCTGGCGTTGCTTTCATTGTTGATTGCGCTGTGCCTGCCCAACGATGCCGGTATGACCAGCGCGGTCAACAGCGCAGCAAAGCCGGCCAGTGTCCGTGCCGAGCCGGCAGGCCCGAGCGTGGTTGTGGCAATGGCTGTCGCTGCGCTGGGCTACGGGATCATGAACCTGCTGATGATCCAGGCCTCAATGCACATGAAACACATGCACGAGGACTTCACTGACGTCCGCCTGGCGATCCAGTGGCATGTGATTGCCATGTTTGCCCCGTCGTTCTTCACCGGCGCCATCATCCAGCGGCTGGGTATCAAGACCACCATTTGTGCGGGCCTGGCCCTGTTGATCGGTTGCTCGGCGATGAATATCTGGTCGCACAGCTACGCCATGATGACCTTGGCACTGATTGCCCTCGGGCTGGGCTGGAACCTCACTTACGTAGGCGGAGGTGCCTTGCTGGCCCAGTCACTGCAGAACAGCCCGGCAGCGATGCAGATGCAGGGCAAGAACGACCTGGCGATTGCCATTTTTGCCACCCTCGGCGCATTCAGCCCCTCGTTGTTGCTGAGCTCGGTTGGCTGGGACGGTACCAACGCCATCTGCATGGTCCTCTGCCTGGGGCTGCTGGTTGCCACCGCCAGCCTGCTGCAGAACAAGGCCTGCCTGCAAACGTCAATGGAAGGTAGCCGCAAATGAGCGAGCTCATCAGTGTCAGCGATCGTATCTACACCAAGCTGGAAATGAACAACCCGGGCGGTAGCCACAAATACCGGGCGGCGCGGCGGATCATCGAACATGCCGTGCGCAAGGGTGACATCATTCCCGGGGTGACGACCGTCATCGAAAAAACCGGTGGCAGCTTCGGCTTTGGCTTGCTGGCGGCCTGCCACAAGTACCAGGTCGCCGTAGAGCTGGCGGTCGGGCTGAGCTTCAGCCAGACCAAGCGGGATCTGCTGGAGTGTTTCGGTGCCCGACTGATCGGCAAGGAAATGCTGATGGCCGGTGCCACACCCAAGGACGTGGTGATGCATCACCTGGATAACCAGGCCGCGTTGGGCAAGTCATACTTCTACACCGACCAGTTCAACAACCCGGTGGGCATCGAGGCCCATCGTTATCAGACCGCCAGTGAACTGGCCGTGCAACTGACCAACGCCGGGGCAGGGCGGCAGATCCTGTTCGTGGGCTGTGCGGGTACTGGCGCCAGTTTCACGGGTATCACCCTGGGGCTGAAAGACCATGGCTTCGACGTGTCGACGGTGCTGGTCGACCCCAATGGCTGTGATTCGAGGGCTGGCGTGTTCGCCGATCATCGTTTTGAAGGCATGGCCGTGGGCGTTTGCCCGCCGTTCATGGACTGGTCGCTGGTGGACGAGCGAGCTCAGGTGCAACATGCAGAAATGCTCGCAGCACAGCGCTGGTTCTACATGCAGAGTGGCATTTTCGTCGGTAATACAGCCGCTGCCTGCCTGGCGGTTGCCCAGCGCATGGCCCAGCACCCGCGGTATGTCGAGACCACCCTGGTGACCATCGCCTATGATGCCGGCCTCTGGTACCAGGATCTGCTGGGGGCTAACCGGCGAAAGGCCGCGTAGCCTCCTGTGTCAGTCTCATGATCCAGAGGCTGGCACGCTACCTGGGGAGCGGGCAAGCACGCGAAGCATGCGACGCGGTGTATGGCACGGGCTTCGCCCGTGTTCGCGGGCGTGTCCGCTCCCACAGTGATCGCGCAATCGCTCAGATGTTGAATCGCGTCAGTCGATCAGGCGCCGTGGCACTTCTTGTACTTCTTTTCGCTACCGCACGGGCACGGGTCGTTACGGCCAACGTCCTTCAGGGCGTTGCGCACCGGCTCCTGGTGGCCGTGGTTGCAGTGCGGGCCGTGTACATGGCCGTGGTCGTGGTGGTGATCATGGTCATGGTTGCAGTCAGGGCCATGAACGTGGGGTTGTTGGGACATTGCAGGGTTACTCCGGTATGTGATCGCCGGGGATTATCTCACCACTGCGCGAGATGTGCAGGTCCTGATGGATGAGCAATCCGGTCGCCAGTTCGCCCTGCAGGGTGTAATGCAGCGGCTGCTTGCTTCTGAGCAGCTTGGCCAGTGGCTTCAGGTGCTGCCACAGGTTGGTTCGTGCGGTGATCTTGAAAGTGCGCCCTGCGTGCCCGCCCACGCTGCGCCATATGCTGGCTTCATCCTGCACCAGTAGCAGGTCATTGAGGCGTATTGCATACGACACGTTACGAATGAACAGGCGGCTGTCATTGGGGTTGTCGACCCGCAGATGCAACACGAACTCCTGTTCCAGCAACCTGGCCTTGACCGTTTCGACCTCGACCAGATGCACTTCGGGTTCGCGCCAGTCCTCACCCCAACTGGCACAGCCCGTCAGCCATGCCAGTAGCGCACCGAGCAGTAGCAGACGGGTGCGCTTGATCATGTTCAGTTCCCTACGTAGCTGGCGCAGCATTTCTTGAATTTGTGCCCGCTGGCGCAGGGGCAGGGGTCGTTGCGCCCGGCCTTCAACCCGACCGTTGGGTCGATGAAGTACCAGCGGCCGGCATGCTGGACGAACGCCGAGCGTTCGCGGTGCTGATGATCGCCGTCTTGGTCGTGCCAGCGTGCGGTGAAGGTGACGAAGCTGTGCTCGGGTTGGCCGCCCAGCACTTCTGCGCTTTCCACCTCCAGGCCCAGCCAGGTGCTCTGTGCACTCCAGTCGGCCATGGCAGCACGGTCCAGGCCGGCTTGCTGGGCCGGTAGGGTGGTGGCTACCAGGTAGTCGACCAGGCCCAGCACGTAGGCACTGTAGCGTGAGCGCATCAGGGCCTGGGCATCCGGTGCCGGGGTACCGGCATGGTAATGCCCGCAGCAGGCGTCAAGCAGGTTGCCACTGCCACAAGGGCAGACCGAGACACTCATCATCACCACCAGTACTTGCCGAAGTTTTCAGGGTTGGCCCAGAACCTGGCATTGAGCCAGTCCGGGACCTGCTTATAGTCATGTAGATCATAGGTGAACAGGCTCAAAACCTGTTGCTCACGGCAGAATTTCTCGCTGGCCGACATGGCCAGGGCGAAAAAGTCGGTGTCCTGCCAGCCGCAGGCAGCCAGGTCGGCCAGCACTGCAACCCGGCTGGCATTGAGGTTGCGAATGCCGCCGAGCAGCTCCAGGCCGGTGCGCTTGGGCAAGTGCTCCAGGCAGTCCACTAGTACCGCCAGGTCAAAGCGCTTGGCGGCCAGTTCAGCCGGCAGCGGGCCAGGGGCGGCGGTGTCGATGGTCACCTGGGGGTGCGCCTGGGCGAAGGCGTCCAGCGCTGGAAAGCGCGTACCCACCAGCAGCAGCCGTTGTGGAATGAAGCGCTCGAGCAGGGCTGCCAGGGCCTGTTGCGGGGTGCGTTTGGAGAAACCTTCGGTCATTGCCATTCCTCGTTCAAGTCATCCAAGACTAGCGGGCTGCGGCGTGCGGGCAAAGGGGCATGTGACCGTGTCGTAGCTTATTGCTGGCAGGGTTGGAATGCGCGGTCTTTACTCCCAGAGATCGGCCTTATGCCGATTCCCCCTAGGAGAAGCAATGAAATGAGCATAGTACGCACAGCGATACCCCTGGTACTGCTCACCAGTGTGTTGACTGGTTGTGCAGGTTTGCAAAAAACCGACTGGCCGAAATGTGCCGCCGTCGGGGGTGTAGGCGGCGCCGCCCTGGGCGCCATCGAAAGTTCCAGCTGGGCTGGCTGGGGTGCGTTGCTGGGCGGTGGCCTGGCGGCGGGCTATTGCTGGGCCCATGGCGATGGCGACGAGGATGGCGACGGCGTGCCCGACAGCCGTGACAAGTGCCCTGGCACCCCGCGTGGTGTGCAGGTCGATGCCAACGGATGCCCGCCTGAGCCGGTTGCGGTGGTCGAAGAAGTGGTGGTGCAGAAGGAAGAAGTCATTGTCATCCGCGATGTGCACTTCGAGTTCGATTCTGCGCGCCTGACGGCCAGTGACAAAGAGCGCCTCAATACCATTGCCACGCGCCTGAAACAGGAAGCGCCCTCTGCCCGCCTTAGCGTCAGCGGCCATACCGACAGCGTCGGTTCCGACAGCTACAACCAGAAACTGTCCGAGCGACGTGCCCATTCGGTGACCGACTACCTGGTCGAGAGCGGTGTACCGCGCAGCAGCTTCGTTTCGGTGGTCGGCGCGGGTGAAACCCAGCCGGTGGCAGACAACGCCACGGCCGAAGGGCGTGCCATGAACCGTCGTACCGAGATCAAGATCCAGCGGTAAGACGGCGGGCGCCCGTGCCTCGAGCAGTGGCACGGGCGCGTCTTCATGCCGGCCAGCCGTTTGTGGCCAATGACACAGGAGCATTCAGCATGAGTGTGACGTCGAAGGCGGCATTGCCGCTGTTGGTGGCTGCCAGCCTGCTCGCGGGCTGCGCTACGCACAGCGATGGCAGCGCGCCCCTCAATCAAAGGACCTGGCCCATCTGTAGCCTGCTGGGCGGCTTGGTCGGTGGTGGCCTTGGTGCCATCGAGAGTTCTTCCTGGGCTGCCGGTGGCGGCGCCTTGGGTGCCATCGCCGGCGGGCTGATTTGTTACGCCCAGGACGGTGACGAAGATGGTGACGGCATTTTCGACCGGCGCGATCACTGCCCCGAGACCCCTGCCAACACGGCGGTCGACCACATGGGTTGCCCACTGAAGCAGTACCCGGCCGCGCCACCTGCCAGTGCACCCGAACCCTCGCCAGAGGTGATCACCCTCGATGACAACGGCGCGGTGATGTTCGCCTTCGACTCCGCCGAACTGACGCCGGCGGCCCAGCAACGCCTGCAAGGCCTGGTGGCGAAACTCAATTCACCGACAGTGACCAAGGTCCGTGTGATCGGGCACACCGACGGTGTGGGCTCCGACAGCTACAACCAGGCACTTTCCGAACGCCGCGCCAGCAGCGTTGCCGAGTACCTGATCGGCCAGGGCCTGGAGATGGGCAAGGTCACCAGCCAGGGCCGTGGGGAAAGCGAGCCGGTTACCGACAACGAAACCGAGGAGGGCCGCGCGCGCAACCGACGGGTGGAGTTGCACCTCAACTGAGTGGTGCTGGCGCCTGTCTTGGCCTTGCCGTTAATGTTGTTCGCACGGTTTGCTCGATCAGGCCACCTCGACATGACAACTCTCTATAGGGGCGTGGTATGAAGTTCATCCTGGGCCTGGGCAAGGTCCTGACGGTCGCTTTCTGGGGAGTGGTGCTGTTCAATCAGCTGATGCCACAACCCTTGCCCTTCAATCTGCTGATCAATGCCGCAGGCATCGTCTTGTTTGGCCTGCACCTGCTTGAAGTGCTGTTTTTCAATCGCAGCCTGCGCGGGCGCAGTCACCGCTGGTTTGACCGTTTGCAAATCCTGCTGACGGGTATCTTCCATGTCATGTCCATTCCCCGTCCGCGGGAGGCGCCGCGGGTGAACTGATCTTGCAGCGCCTCTGATGCTCACTGCGATCCCTTGCCGAAGCGGGCTTGCCCACGAACACCGGCAACGCCGGCGCCATGCACCGTGGCACCGGCTTCGCTGCAGGTTGCACGCAGCGCCTGTCAGATGACCAGTCGCGAACTGGCCACCGCAACCACTGCCAGCCCCAGCAGCAGATTGATCCCCACCATCCGCCGAATGCGCCCCAGTACCGCCGCACCCGTCGGCCAGTCCTCGGCCTGCACCGCTGCCTTCAATTCCGGCAGCAGCAACGCCTGAATGCGCATGAACAAGGCAAACATGGCGATCCCGCCACCGATCATCACGTGCACGTACCGGGGCGCCGTCTCGAAACCGCTGAAGCGCATGTGCAACATGCCGATACCACTTATCGCCAAAATCGCCACCGCCAGCCAGACCCAGCCGAAGAAGCGTCGGAAAACTTCCACCCACAAGCGCAGGCGGGCAGGCCCTTCAAGGGCTGCAACCGTTGCCGGGCGCAGCACCAGCCAGGCGAAGAACATGCCGCCGACCCATACGAGTGCGGCCAGAACATGCAGGGTGTAGGGCAGGGCAAAGGCGAGCATTCGGATCTCCATGCGGCAGAAAGGGCAATAGCGGGGTATGATAGCCGCCCCATGCGAAACACTGAAAATATATCCAGCCCTCCGGGCGCCTGCAGACCATGATCAGCAACGAACTCAAAGCCACTATCCAGGGCGCCTATTCGCGTTTTCTCGAAGCCAAGAGCCTCAAGCCGCGCTATGGGCAGCGCCTGATGATCGCCGAAGTGGCCAAAGTGCTTGGCGACATTGCCTGCGACGATGAAGGCCGCCGCGCTGGCGAGCCTGCCGTGGTGGCCGTGGAAGCGGGCACCGGTACCGGCAAGACGGTAGCCTACAGCCTGGCGGCCATCCCGGCTGCCAAGGCCGCCGGCAAACGCCTGGTGATCGCCACGGCCACCGTGGCCCTGCAGGAACAGATCGTCTTCAAGGACCTGCCCGACCTGATGCGCAGCAGCGGCCTCAACTTCAGTTTCGCCCTGGCCAAGGGCCGTGGCCGCTATCTGTGCCTGTCCAAGCTCGATATCCTGTTGCAGGAAGGCCACGCCCAGTCAGCCACGGCTCAGTTGTTCGAGGAAGAAGGCTTCCGCATCGAAGTCGACGAGCGCAGCCAGAAGCTGTTCAATAGCATGATCGAGAAGCTTGCCGGCAACCGCTGGGACGGTGACCGTGACAGCTGGCCAGAGGCCCTGGAAGACCAGGACTGGGCACGGCTGACCACCGACCACAGCCAGTGCACCGGCCGCCACTGCCCCAACTTCCAGCAGTGCGTGTTCTACAAGGCCCGCGAAGGCATGGGCAAGGTCGATGTGATCGTCACCAACCACGACATGGTCCTGGCCGACCTGGCCCTGGGTGGCGGTGCAGTGTTGCCCGACCCACGCGATACCATGTACGTGTTCGACGAAGGCCATCATCTGCCAGACAAGGCCATCGGCCATTTCGCCCATTATTCGCGGCTGCGTTCCACCGCCGACTGGCTGGAACAGACCGCCAAGAACCTGACCAAATTGCTGGCCCAGCATCCGCTGCCCGGCGACCTGGGCAAGTACATCGAGCAGGTGCCGGAGCTGGCGCGAGAAGTACGCACCCAGCAGCAGTTCATGTTCACCCTTTGTGAACAGGTGGCTGACTTCCGTCCCAGCGAGGACACCGAAGGCCGTGAGCGCCCGCGTTACCGTTTCGAGGGTGGGGTGGTGCCGGAGCAGATTCGTGAAGTGGGCATCGAACTGAAAAAGGGCTTTGCCCGCCTCAACGATCTGTTCACCCGCCTGGCTGACCTGCTCAAGGAAGGCATGGACGGCGAGGTCAATATCGGCATCGCCAGCCACCAGGCCGAAGAGTGGTATCCGCTGTTCGGCAGCCTGGTCACCCGTGCCCAGGGTAACTGGGAGCTGTGGACGGCCTTCACCGCCGAAGACCCGGAAGACAGCCCGCCCATGGCGCGCTGGCTGACCTTGGCCGAAAGTGGCGCGCTGTTCGACATCGAAGTCAACGCCAGCCCCATCCTCGCCGCCGATATGCTGCGGCGTAGCCTGTGGAGCGTGGCCCACGGCGCGCTGGTGACCTCGGCGACATTGACCGCGCTGGGCAAGTTCGACCGTTTCCGCATGCGCTCGGGGTTGCCGCGCGACGCAGTCACCTGCGTGGTGCCCAGCCCGTTCGTGCATGGCGATGCCGGCCTGTTGCGGGTCCCCGACCTGCAGGCCGACCCACGCGATGCAGCAGCGCACACCGCGGCGATCATCCGCGAGCTGCCGAACATCGTCGAGGATGCCCGTGGCGCGCTGGTGTTGTTCTCGTCACGCAAGCAGATGCAGGATGTGTTTGACGGTCTGGACCGTGACTGGCGCAAGCTGGTGCTCATCCAGGGTAACCTTTCAAAGCAGGAAACCCTGAACAAGCACAAGGCGCGGGTCGACGATGGCCAGCACAGCGTGCTGTTTGGCCTGGCCAGCTTTGCCGAAGGTGTCGACCTGCCGGGTGCGTATTGCGAGCACGTGGTCATCGCCAAAATTCCCTTTGCTGTGCCCGACGACCCGGTCGAAGCTGCGCTGGCCGAGTGGATCGAGGCACGTGGCGGCAACCCGTTCATGGAAATTGCCGTGCCTGACGCCTCGTTGAAGCTGATCCAGGCCTGCGGCCGCCTTCTGCGTACCGAGCAGGATCGCGGCGTTATCACCTTGCTTGACCGGCGCTTGGTCACGCAGCGCTACGGCAAGGCTATTCTCAATGCGCTGCCGCCGTTCCGGCGGGAAATTTCCTGACCGCCGGAGCACTTGCGCCGGCGCATTGTCTATCACTCGTCTTGGGCCCGTCAGGGTCCTGAAGGAGAGCCCCAGCCTTATGATCCGCCGCACCCTGCCCGCCGTATTCGCCTTATTGTGCAGTTCGCCCTTGCTGGCCGGGCAGCAGACGCTGTTCAGCTTCGTGCGCCCGGCTTCGGTGGTCAATGTGGCGACGGTGGATGCCGGCATGCCGCAATACAACGCGGAACAAACGGCCGAGGGCGAGGTGTTGCGGCGTGTGGTGTTCAACCCGGCCCAGCAGCCGACCCTACGCCTGAGCCCGCAGAGTGGGGTGTGGGACTGGTCCGCTGGGCAGTTCCTGACCTTGCGCCTGCAAAGTGCCATGGATTGGGCATTGACCGTGGATGTCACCGTGCAAGGCAGCGATGGCCGCACCTTGACCAGCCGTATCGACCTGCCCGCGGGGCCCGCGCAAACCGTGCTGGTGCCCCTGACGGCCAGTTCGCCGTTGGACCAGGGCATGCGCGCCGGCCCGCCGATGCCCTGGAACCATGGTGGTCAGCGCCTCCTTTTGACCAGCAGTGCCGGTGCAATCGACCTCAAGCAGGTGACCTCGGTCAGCCTGACCATCCCCAGCCCCAAGGTGGCGCAGAGCCTGCTGATCGAGCGTGTCGGTATCCAGGATGACGACCAGGCGTACAGGGCGGCCTACCACGAACTGATTGATGCTTATGGCCAGTCGACTCGCGGTAACTGGCCCGAGAAGGTATCCAGTGACGAGCAGCTCAAGGCGGCCGATACCCGTGAACAGCAACAGCTCAAGGGCTGGTTGGCAGAGCGTGGCAAGCAGCAATTGGACGCTTACGGGGGCCTGGTGGGCGGGCCGGCCTTTGCAGCCAAGGGCTTCTTTCGTACCGAAAAGCGTGATGGCCGCTGGTACCTGGTAACGCCGGATGGGCACCCGTTCTATTCCCTGGGGGTGAACGCCGTGGCGGCAGACGGCGGGCGTACGTATGTCGCCGGGCGCGAAGGCATGTTCAAGGCCTTGCCCGCTGAGGGCGATGCATTGGCGGCGTTCTATGGCGAAAGCAACAACGACGATGGCAATGCCTCGTCGCAAGGGCGCAATTTCAAGCAGGGGCGCTGGTTCGACTTCTACGCCGCCAACCTGCAGCGTACCTATGGCAAACCCTGCCCGCCCGCAGTGGAGGGCCAGCCAGCCAGCTGCGCGCCGCCAGTACTGGATGCCGACCGCTGGCAGGCGCATGCGCTTGATCGCCTTCAGGCCTGGGGGTTCAACACCGTTGGCAACTGGAGCGAGCCGGCGCTTGGTCAAGCCAGACGCATGCCGTATACCTTGCCGCTGTCGATCGTAGGCGACTACGCCAGCATCAGCACTGGCATGGACTGGTGGGGCCGCATGCCCGACCCGTTCGACCCGCGCTTTGCCATGGCCACCGAACGTGCCGTGGCCATCGCCGCGCGTGATCACCGTGACGACCCTTGGCTCATCGGTTACTTCGCAGATAACGAACTGGCCTGGGCAGCCCCTGGAAGCGACCCCAAGAGCCGCTATGGCCTGGCCTACGGCACCTTGCGTCTGACCACCGACGTGCCAGCCAAACGCGCATTCCTCAAGCAGTTGCGCGACAAGTATCGCAACCAGGAAGGGTTGTCCAAGGCCTGGGGCATCGAACTGACCGCCTGGGAACTCATGGAAGATCCTGGCTTCGAGGCGCCGTTGCCTGACCCGGAGCATCCGGAAATCGAACGGGACTACCAGCACTTCCAGCGGGTATTTGCCGAGACCTACTTCAAGACCATTTCCGATTCGTTGAAGTGGCATGCGCCCAATCACATGCTCCTGGGTGGCCGCTATGCGGTCAGCACACCGGAGGCGGTCAAGGCCTGCGCCGAGTTCTGCGATGTTCTGAGCTTCAACTTCTATACCCTCAAGCCGCAGGACGGCTACGACTTTGCCCGCCTGGCGGAGCTGGACAAGCCGGTGCTGGTGTCCGAGTTCCAGTTCGGCTCGCGTGATCGCGGGCCGTTCTGGCCGGGGCCATTGGAGCTGGCGCGGGAAGAGGATCGCGGCCCGGCCTACGCAAACTTCCTCAAGGCGGCCCTGGCGCAGCCGATGATCGTTGGTGCGCACTGGTTCCAGTACCTCGACCAACCGGCCAGCGGTCGCCTGCTCGATGGTGAGAACGGCCACCTTGGGCTGGTGGCGATTACCGATATGCCCTATCCAGGGTTTGTCGATGCCGTGCGTAAAAGCAATCTGCAAACCATGAACCAACTGCGTGCCGAGCTGGAAAAACCGGCCCCTTGAGATCAGGCAGATGCAGTCAACCCAGGTGAGAGCGGCCTTGTGTCGCGACCACTTGGCCCAAGCCTGTTTGCAAAACACCCAACTACTGAAACAATGCACACCTTTTTGGATAATGGTCGTACGGAGAGCAGCGGGTGCAGATCCAGGGTCACTATGAGCTGAAGTTCGAAGCTGTGCGCGAAGCGTTTGCCGCGCTGTTCGATGATCCCCAGGAGCGTGGCGCCGCGCTGTGCATCCAGGTGGGTGGCGAAACCGTCGTTGACCTGTGGGCTGGCAGTGCCGACAAGGACGGCCAGCAGGCCTGGCACAGCGATACCATCGCCAACCTGTTCTCCTGCACCAAGACCTTCGCGGCTGTTACCGCCCTGCAGCTGGTCGGCGAGGGCAAGCTGGCCCTCGATTCCCCGGTTGCCAACTACTGGCCCGAGTTTGCCCAGGCAGGCAAGCAGTCGATCACCTTGCGTCAGCTACTCAGCCACCGTGCCGGCTTACCGGCCATACGCAAGCTGTTGCCGGCTGAAGCCTTGTATGACTGGCAGTTCATGGTCGATGCCCTGGCAGCCGAGACACCGTGGTGGACGCCAGGCACAGAACACGGCTATGCCGCCATCACCTATGGCTGGCTGATCGGCGAGCTGATTCGCCGTGCCGACGGCCCTGGCCCTGGCGACTCGATCGTGGCCCGCACCGCCCGCCCATTGGGGCTGGATTTCCATGTTGGCCTGGCCGACGAAGAGTTCCACCGCGTGGCGCATATCGCCCGTGGCAAGGGCAATGCTGGAGACAGTGCAGCGCAACGCTTGCTGCAGGTGACCATGCGCGAGCCTGAGGCACTGTCGACCCGTGCCTTTACCAATCCGCCCGCGATACTGACCAGCACCAACAAACCGGAATGGCGGCGCATGCAGCAGCCAGCGGCCAATGGCCATGGCAACGCACGCAGCCTGGCGGGGTTCTATGCCGGGCTGCTGGACGGCAGCCTGCTTGAGTCCGAACTGCTCGATGAGCTGACCCGCGAGCATAGCCTTGGCCAGGACCGTACCTTGCTCACCCAGACCCGTTTCGGCCTGGGCTGCATGCTCGACCAGCCCGATGTGGCCAATGCCACCTTTGGTCTCGGCGCCCGCGCCTTTGGCCACCCCGGTGCCGGTGGTTCGGTCGGTTTTGCCGACCCGGAGTACGATGTGGCCTTCGGTTTTGTGGTCAATACCCTCGGCCCTTACGTGCTGATGGACCCACGCGCCCAGAAACTGGTACGCGTCCTTGCCAGTTGCCTTTGATCGGGTAATGCGGGTATTGCCACACCCCTTTGACTATCCTCAATGCCAACGCCTGAAGTTCGTAGGCAAAATATCTTTCTATTTCATGGTGTATCGCTGATGTCTTCACATAAAACCTTAGCACTCGCCCTGTGCCTGACCGCCGTTACCGGCTGCGCCAGTCACTCCCCGGACGGCTCCAAGGAAGGTGGCTCCAGCTGGTGGCCTTTCGGTTCGGACAAGGTTGCCGAGCAGGAAGTGAAGTCAGCCGTCACTGAAAACGTGGCCAAAGCCGATGCCAAATCCGAAAGCTCCAGCCGCTGGTGGTGGCCGTTTGGCGGTGACGACAAGCAAGCCAAGGGGCCGGTGGTGCCAAAGATCGATCAGAAGGCCACTCAGGCCTGGCTGGACGAATACGAGCCCAAGCTGCGCGAAGCGATCAAGGACAGCAAGCTGGAGCTGGAGCGTCGTGACAATGTGCTGGCGGTAACCCTGCCGGTGGACAGCTCGTACAATCCCGATCGCCCGAACATGTTGCTGCCCATGTCCCTGGGCCCGATCACCCGCGTCGCCAAGACAGTCGAAGGCGACCCCAAGACTGCCGTACTGGTACTGGGCCATGCCGACAGCAGCGGTGCCGCCGTTGCCAACCAGAAGCTCAGCCTGGAGCGCGCCGCTTCGGTATCGGCCATCTTCCGCCTCAGCGGCCTGCAGCGTGACCGCCTGACCCTCAAGGGCATGGGTTCGGTGATGCCGCGCGCTGCCAACGACAGCGCCGAGGGGCGCGCCCTGAACCGCCGCGTGGAAATGTTGCTGACCCCGCAAAACACCATGGTCGCGCTGCTGGCCAAATACCAGCAGGCCGCCCCGGCACCCGTCCCGGCCTCGATGGTGGCGGTGCAGGATGCCAAGGCACCCGCCGCCAAGGCCGCTGGCAGCAAACCGGCCGTCAAGGCTGCGGCGAAGAAACCTGTAGCCAAGGCCAAAACGCCTGCGAAGACTGCAGCCAAGAAAAAAGCTGCGCCGGCCAAGCCTGCCGCCAAGAAAGCTGCCGTTGACAAGAAAGTAGCTGCCAACAGCCCTGCGAAGACCAACTGATCGTCAAGGAACCGCAGTAATGACCCAATCCCTGGCCGATATGCGCCGCGACTACACCCGTGATGGCCTGGCCGAAGCCCAGGCACCAGGGGAGCCGTTCGCCCTGTTCCACCAGTGGTTCGCCGATGCGGTGAAAACCGAGCAGGTACCGGTAGAAGCCAACGCCATGACCTTGGCCACGGTGGACGGCGAAGGTCGCCCGCATTGCCGTGTTTTGCTGTTGAAGGGGCTCGACGAGCAGGGTTTCACCTTCTTCACCAACTATGACAGCGCCAAGGGCCAGCAACTGCAAGCCAACCCCTTTGCGGCAATGACCTTCTTCTGGCCGGCCCTGGAGCGTCAGGTGCGCATTGAGGGCCGGGTGCAGAAGGTCACGGCGCAGGAGTCGGATGCCTACTACCAGGTACGCCCGCTGGGCAGTCGCCTAGGGGCTTGGGCTTCGCCACAGAGCCGCGTGATTGCCGGGCGTGAAGAGCTGGAGGGCCTGGTTAAGGCCACCGAAGCGCGTTTCTCCGACACCCAGCCGCACTGCCCTGAGCATTGGGGGGGATACCGTTTGTTGCCCGAGCGCATCGAGTTCTGGCAGGGGCGGGCAAGCCGCCTGCATGATCGTTTGAACTATCGGCTGGTGGATGGGCAGTGGCTGCGAGAGCGGCTGGCGCCCTGAGCAACTGGGGCCGCCAAGCGGCCCCAGCCATTGATCAAGCTACCCCGGATAACCTGCCGCCTCGCGCTCCAACCACCCCGCCAGTTGCTTACGCCCCACCTTCTCCTGGCGCGCCTGCGCCAACCTTTCCAGCATGAACGCGCGTTTTTCAGGATCGGCCCCTGCCAGCGACAACGCCAGGTCGCGGTCCATCCAGCGGCGCATGCGCACATACAACCACCAGTGGAAATACAGTCCCGTAACGGTGGTGACCACGACGATGAAGTAATCCATGGCTATTCTTGGTCTCACTTGAAAGGCCTTCGACACAGCCCGGCAGGCTGTACCCCGGCTGAATGAAAACAATTTTATTACGTTTGTACCGTGACAGCCGTCAATGTGCAGCGTCTAATGAGCACCTGACTTATGGAGACTTTACCCATGCGTAAATCCGCTTTGCTGGTGGCGACCTTTACCACCATGTCGCTGCTGCTGGGGGGCTGTGCCTCGAGCTTGACCGGTGACAGCTACTCTCGTGACGAAGCCCGCCGCGTGCAAACCGTGCGTATGGGTACCATCGAATCCCTGCGCCCGGTCAAGATCGAGGGCACCAAGACCCCGATTGGCGGCGGTGCCGGTGCCATTGTGGGTGGCGTAGCCGGCAGCGCCGTGGGCGGTGGCCGTGGCAGCATCGTGGCTGCCGTGATCGGTGCCGTGGCCGGTGGCTTGGCGGGTTCCGCAGCAGAAGAAGGCCTGACCCGTACCCAAGGTGTCGAAATCACCGTTCGTGAAGATGATGGCAGCATGCGCGCCTATGTGCAGGCCGTGCAGGAGAACGAAGTCTTCCGCGTTGGCGAGCGCGTGCGCATCATGACAGTTGACGGTACCAGCCGCGTTTCGCACTGACCGTAGCGCAGTAAAACAAAACCCCGACATGGCTGCTGCCAGTCGGGGTTTTTTCATGCTTCAGCCAAGTCAGGCAACGCTGGTTTTGCGGCTGGCCATTGCGGTGACGGCGTAGCCGATCACCGCGGCAAAGAACGAACCAGTAAGAATACCCATGCGGTCCATGCCGGCATACTCACTGCTACCCGGGGCGAAGGCGAGCGAGCCTACGAACAGGCTCATGGTGAAGCCAATGCCGCAGAGTATCGCCACCCCCAGAATTTGCCCCCAACCCGCACCCGCAGGCAGCGCGGCCAGGCGCAGCTTGACCGCCACCCAGGTCAGGCCGAAAACCCCCACGGTCTTGCCCAGCAACAGGCCGACCGTGATGCCCATCGGCACGGGGTGGATGAAGCTGTCTACGGTCATGCCTGCCAGCGAAACGCCGGCATTGGCGAAGGCGAAAATGGGCAGGATGGCATAGGCCACCCAAGGGTGCAGGGCGTGTTCCAGCGCCAAAAGAGGTGACGATTCAGCATTGCGTGTACGCAGCGGGATGCACAGGGCCAGGGCGACACCGGCCAGAGTGGCGTGCACGCCACTTTTGAGCACGCAGACCCACAGGATCAGGCCAACGATCATGTAGGGCCCGAGCTTGACGACGCC
Organism: Pseudomonas sp. KCJK9058; assembly: GCF_046230975.1. Classification (NCBI taxonomy): domain Bacteria; kingdom Pseudomonadati; phylum Pseudomonadota; class Gammaproteobacteria; order Pseudomonadales; family Pseudomonadaceae; genus Pseudomonas; species Pseudomonas sp. KCJK9058. The sequence continues at coordinate 26,114 of NZ_JBJJLR010000017.1, read as the reverse complement.
AAGCCGGTTCATCGCCACCAGTACCACCAGACAGGCCGCAGCCAGCAGCAGTGACACACTCGACAGGGTGCCGGAGTAGAACAGGGCGATGACAATGATCGCACCCAGGTCGTCGATGATCGCCAGAGTCATCAGGAACAACTTCAGTGACACCGGTACGCGCTTGCCGAGCAGGGCCAGGACGCCGAGGGCGAAGGCGATGTCGGTGGCGGTAGGGATCGCCCAGCCTGCCACGGCTGCAGGGTTGTCACGGTTGATGAACCAGTAGATCAGCGCTGGCACCACCATGCCGCCCACGGCTGCGGTGGCAGGCAGAATCACTTGTGAGGGCTTGGACAGGTGACCGTCGACCACCTCGCGTTTGACCTCCAGGCCGATGAGCAGGAAGAACAGGGCCATCAGGCCGTCGTTGATCCACAGTAGCAATGGCTTGGCGATGTTCAGCGCGCCGACCTGGACGGCGACGGGTACGTCGAGCAAGCCGCCGTACAGGTAGGACAGTGGCGAGTTGTTGATGATCAGGGCCAGAACGGCGGCGGCGATCAGCAGCAGCCCGCTGGCAGCTTCGAGCTGGAAGAAACGGGTAAACAGGCTACGCACGGGCTGTAGGCCCTCCATGAGCAGTTTACGAAGGGTACGGGCGTACACCCTAGCCTGTAGAGATATGCTTTCAAACAAAAGACATATTCGTTTTTGTTATATGTTGTTGCTGACAGGCCTGGGGCAAGCCTAGATGGATTTGGGGAAGGATGGGGGAAGTCTGGAGTAGGTGCTGGAATAGCTGGAGTAGGTGCTGGAATAGACTGATGCCGGACCGGGCCCTTTCGCGGGTAAACCCGCTCCTACAGGGGACCATTGTTCCGTGTAGGAGCGGGTTTACCCGCGAAGAGGCCCTGTCAGTCGATAAAGAGTCAGAGGCCGAGCATATCCCGCGCCACCGCCTCTGCGATGCGAATGCCATCCACACCGGCTGACAGGATCCCGCCCGCGTACCCGGCCCCTTCACCCGCCGGGAACAGCCCTTTGAGGTTCAGGCTCTGGTAATCCTCACCGCGGGTAATCCGCAGTGGCGACGAGGTACGCGTCTCGATCCCGGTCAACACCGCATCATGCAGGTTATAGCCCTTGATCTGCCGGTCGAACGCCGGCAGTGCCTCCCGAATCGCCTCGATGGCGAAGTCCGGCAGGCTCGGCGCCAAGTCACCCAAGGTCACGCCCGGCTTGTAGGACGGCTCGACACTGCCCAGTGCGGTCGAGGGCCGGCCGGCGACAAAATCACCCACCAGCTGCGCCGGGGCCTGGTAGTTGCTGCCGCCCATTACATAGGCGTGCGCCTCCAGGCGCTCCTGCAGTTCGATACCGGCCAACGGGCCACCCGGGTAGTCGCGCTCGGGGTCGATGCCGACGACGATGCCGGAGTTGGCGTTGCGCTCGTTACGCGAATACTGGCTCATGCCGTTGGTGACGACCCGCCCAGGCTCGCTGGTGGCCGCGACCACGGTGCCACCCGGACACATGCAGAAGCTGTATACCGAGCGGCCATTCTTGGCGTGGTAAACCAGCTTGTAGTCGGCGGCACCCAGTTTCGGGTGGCCGGCATACTTGCCCAGACGTGCCTTGTCGATCAGCGTTTGCGGGTGCTCGATACGGAAGCCCACCGAGAACGGCTTGGCTTCCATGTAGACACCTTTGGCGTGCAGCATGCGGAAGGTGTCGCGGGCGCTGTGGCCCAGCGCCAATACCACATGGCGAGAGTGCAACTGCTCGCCGCTTTCAAGCACTACACCGGTCAGTTGGCCATCTTCGATCAACAGGTCGGTGACCTTCTCCTGGAAGCGCACTTCGGCCCCCAGGGCGATCATGTCCTGGCGCATCTGTTCGACCATGCCGGTGAGGCGGAAGGTGCCGATGTGCGGCTTGTTGATGTACAGGATTTCGTCTGGCGCACCGGCCTTGACGAATTCTTCCAGCACTTTGCGGCCGTGGTGTTGCGGGTCCTTGATCTGGCTGTAAAGCTTGCCGTCCGAGAAGGTACCGGCGCCGCCTTCACCGAACTGCACGTTGGACTCAGGGTTGAGCACGCTTTTACGCCACAGGCCCCAGGTGTCCTTGGTGCGCTGGCGCACTTCCTTGCCGCGTTCGAGGATGATCGGCTTGAAGCCCATTTGTGCCAGCAACAGGCCGGCAAAGATGCCGCACGGGCCGAAACCGACCACGATCGGGCGCTCCTGCAGGCCTGCCGGGGCCTGGCCGACAAACTTGTAGGTGACGTCTGGGGCTGGGCCGATGTTGCGATCATCGGCGAACTTGCTGAGCAGCTCGGCTTCGTTGCTGGCTTCCAGGTCGATGGTGTAGATGAACAGCAGTTCGCTGTTCTTCTTGCGCGCATCGTAGCTGCGCTTGAACAGGTTGAAGCTGAGCAGTTGCTCGTCGCGGATGCCCAGGCGCTGGACGATGGCTTCGCGCAACGCTTCGTCGGGATGGTCCAGGGGCAGCTTCAGTTCGGTGATTCGTAGCATGGCAGGGTCCAGTATCCCGGCCATGGGCGGCCGGCGGCTTTACACAAACCGCCAAGTATAAGCTGTTAGACGCCCTGACTGGCAGGATAAAAGCGCCCGGCGATCAGTTGTCGCGCGCACCACCGTAGTAACCGCAGCCGCGCAGGGTCTGGCCGTCGATGCGCAGTTCGGCGCGCAGGTGGTGGATGGCGCCGGTGGCGTTGTCGACGCAGCGTTGCGGGGCGACCCACAGTTCCACGTGCTGGCCGTTGGCTTCGCTGGTCAGGGTCAGGCCGCCGCCGGGCACTTCTTCTTCGAGAAATGGCAGTGGCAGCGGGTCTTTGCCGATGCGGTTGAGCACCATGCCCTTGCCGCTGGCCTTGATGTCCCAGTCCGGTTCATGGCCATTGGCGCGCAGGGTCAGCTGCTTGAAGTTGGGGTCGTCGCAAGCGCGGGTGGAGGGTTCCAGGCGGTACAGGCGGCTGACTTCCAGCTGGCCGTCGTTGTCGGCCTGCTTGGCGCCCGTGAGGCGACCGCGCACGTCGGCGAACAACTTGGCATTGGCGTCCTTGGCCAGGTTGGCGGACTCCTGCAGGATGCCGGTGCCGGCGACGTCGTTGATCACGAAGCGGCGTGGTTCGCTGCAGGGCTTGAACAACAGGCGGCCGCCGTTGGCGCTCAGTTCGCCCTGCATGCGTGTGGTGCCGATGTTCGGGTCACGGGGCTGCTCGGCCAGTAGCTGGCAGCCAGCGAACAGCGGCAGCAGGGCACTGAGCAGCAGGGTAGGGGTGAGGCGCATGGGGCGGGCTCCGGGGAATCTTTGCCAAAGAGCTGGCCACGATACACGTCCTGCGGGCAGAAAAAAGGGCCCGAAGGCCCTTTTTCATTCAACCCCCCAGGTAGGCATCGCGCACCTTCGGGTCGGTCAGCAGTGCCTCACCGGTGCCCTGCATCACCACCCGACCGTTCTCCAGCACATACGCCCGGTCAGCGATCTTCAGCGCCTGGTTGGCGTTCTGCTCCACCAGGAACACCGTCACGCCATCGCGGCGCAGCTGTTCGATGATGTCGAAGATCTGCTGGATGATGATCGGCGCCAGGCCCAGCGAAGGCTCGTCGAGCAGCAGCAGCTTGGGCTTGCTCATCAGCGCCCGGCCGATGGCCAGCATCTGCTGCTCGCCACCGGACATGGTGCCGCCGCGCTGGATGTAACGCTCTTTCAGGCGCGGGAACAGTTGCAGGACCTTGTCCAGTTGCTCCTGATAGTCGCCCTTGTCGGTGAAGAAACCGCCCATGGCCAGGTTTTCCTCGACCGTCAGGCGCGCGAACACGCGACGGCCTTCCGGCACTACCGCGATGCTTTTGCGCATGATGTGCGAGGAGGGCTGGCCGACCAGCTCTTCACCCAGGTACTTGATGCTGCCGCTGTGCGCCTGCGGCGAGCCGCACAGGGTCATCAGCAAGGTCGACTTGCCGGCACCGTTGGCGCCGATCAGGGTGACGATCTCGCCCTGGTTGATCTCCACGTTGACGCTGTGCAGCGCCTGGATCTTGCCGTAGAAAGTGGAAACGTTTTCGAACTTCAGCATTTACGCTTCCCCCAGGTAGGCTTTGATCACGTCAGGGTTGTCGCGGATCTCCTCCGGCGTGCCATGGGCCAGGGGGGTACCCTGGTTGATCACCACGATATGGTCGGAAATGCTCATCACCAGCTTCATGTCGTGCTCGATCAGCAGCACGGTGACGTTGTGCGACTCACGCAGGTAGGCGATCAGAGCCTTGAGGTCTTCGGTTTCCTTCGGGTTCAGGCCGGCTGCCGGTTCATCGAGCATGATGATGCGTGGCTGGGTCATCATGCAGCGGGCAATTTCGAGGCGGCGTTGCTGCCCGTAGGCGAGGGTGCCGGCCGTACGGTTGGCGAACTCGGTCAGGTTGACCTTCTCCAGCCAGTACTGCGCGCGCTCCATGGCCTCCTTCTCGCTGCGGCGGAAGCTCGGGGTCTTGAACAGGCCGGCGAAGAAGTTGGTGTTGAGGTGGCGGTGCTGGGCGATCAGCAGGTTTTCCAGTGCGGTCATTTCCTTGAACAGCCGCACGTTCTGGAAGGTCCGCACCACGCCCTTGCGGGCGATCTGGTGGCCGGCCAGGCCCTGAATCGGCTGGCCATCGAGCAGGATGGTACCGCCGCTGGGCTTGTAGAAGCCGGTCAGGCAGTTGAACACGGTGGTCTTGCCGGCGCCGTTCGGGCCGATCAACGCCACCACCTGTTTTTCCTTGACGGTCAGGGCCACGCCGTTGACCGCCAACAAGCCGCCGAAGCGCATGCTCAGGCCGCTGACTTGCAGAATTTCGCGGCTCATCGACGCAGCTCCATGTGTGGACGTTGCATAGGCAGCAGGCCTTGCGGACGCCAGATCATCATCAACACCATCAGCGCACCGAACATCAGCATGCGGTATTCGCTGAACTCACGCATCAGCTCAGGCAGCAGGATCATCACGATGGCCGCGAGAATCACGCCCAGTTGTGAGCCCATGCCACCCAGCACGACGATGGCGAGGATGATCGCCGACTCGATGAAGGTGAACGACTCCGGCGTCACCAGGCCTTGGCGCGCGGCGAAGAAGCTGCCGGCGAAACCGGCGAAGCAGGCACCCAGGGTGAATGCCGAGAGCTTGATCACGGTCGGGTTAAGGCCCAGTGCACGGCAGGCGATCTCGTCTTCACGCAGGGCTTCCCAGGCGCGGCCGATCGGCATGCGCAGCAGGCGGTTGATCACGAACAACGCCAGCAGGGCCAGCAGCAGGGCCACCAGGTACAGGAAGATGACCTTGTTGATCGAGTTGTATTGCAGCCCGAAGAACTCGTGGAAGGTCTGCATGCCCTCGGCCGCACGGCGTTCGAAGGTCAGGCCGAAGAACTCCGGCTTAGGGATGTTGCTGATGCCGTTGGGGCCGCCGGTCCAATCGGTGAGGTTACGCAGGAACAGGCGGATGATCTCACCGAAACCGAGGGTCACGATCGCCAAATAGTCACCACGCAGGCGCAGCACCGGGAAGCCGAGCAGGAAGCCGAAGGTGGCAGCCATCAAGCCGGCAATCGGCAGGCACACCCAGAAGCTCCAGCCCAGGTAATGCGAGAGCATGGCGTAGCTGTAGGCACCGACGGCATAGAAGCCTACGTAGCCGAGGTCGAGCAGGCCCGCCAGGCCGACCACGATGTTCAGGCCCAGGCCCAGCAACACGTAGATCAGGATCAGCGTGGCGATGTCGACCGCACCGCGAGAGCCGAAGAACGGCCATACCAGTGCCATCACGATCAACCCGATGATGACGTAGCGCTGGGTCTTGGGCAGGGTGAGGTAGTTGCTGACTGCCGGGGGGATCAGCTTGCGATCCGATCGGCGGCCCATCACCGAACTCCACTGCTTGTCGAACAGCACGCGCAGGAACATCAGCACCGAACACACGGCGATGATGCTGATGGTGAACGAGCCCTGACTGTGCACGACCAGGCTGATGCCGTCGATGCTCAGTTTCAGGCCCAGTACCGGGAAGGCCACGGCCCAGACCAGCAAGGCGCTGAAGAACGCCTGTTTGAGATTTCTGTTCATACTTTTTCAACCTCCGGGCGGCCCAGGATGCCGGTCGGCCGGAATAGCAGGACAAGAACCAACAAGCCGAATGCCACCACGTCCTTGTACTGGTCGCCGAAGATATCGGCACCGAACGCTTCGGCCACGCCCAGCACCAGCCCGCCGAGCATGGCGCCCGGGATGCTGCCGATGCCACCCAGTACTGCCGCGGTGAAAGCCTTCAGGCCCACCAGGAAACCGGCGTTGGGGTTGATCACCCCGTACTGCATGCTCAGCAGCACGGCCGCCACGGCAGCCAGGGCGGCACCGATGACGAAGGTGAGGGCGATGATGTTGTTGGTGTTGATGCCCAGCAGGTTGGCCATCTTGATGTCCTCGGCACAGGCGCGGCAGGCGCGGCCCAGGCGGGAACGAGAGATGAACAGGGTGAGCAGGGTCATGGCCACCAGGGTGACAACGAACACCAGGATTTGCATGTAGCTGATCAGTACTTCTTCAGCACCGCCTGGCCCGAAGGAGAAGCTCCCGGGGATCAGGTTGGGGATGGACTTGTCCTTGGAGTCCTGCGAAAGCAAGACCGTGTTCTGCAGGAAAATCGACATGCCGATGGCGGAAATCAGCGGGATCAGACGGTTGCTGTTGCGCAGGGGGCGGTAGGCAACCCGTTCGATGCTGTAGCCATAGGCACTGGTGACGAAGATCGTCGCGACGAAGGCGACGGTCATCAGGATCGGCAGCGAATGGATACCCATCATGGCCAGGCCCGCCAGGGCGATGAAGGCCACGTAGGAACCGATCATGTACACCTCGCCGTGGGCGAAGTTGATCATGCCAATGATGCCGTACACCATCGTGTAGCCGATGGCGATCAAGGCATAGGTGCTGCCGATGGTCAATCCATTAACCAGTTGTTGGAAGAAATGGTAGATCTCAGGCATTACAGCGCTCCTAAAAACCTGATTTGCATTTCGCTGGCGGGGGTAAGGCCAGGAAACCGCGGGTGACGGTTTTAAGATTTTCAGGTGGGCCCGCCCCCGGATCGCGGGGATCAGGCCCATGAACCTCGTAAAACAAAGCCCACTGCTCGCACAGTGGGCTTTTACGGTCAGCTATTTAGTCACGCAGTTACTGAGGGGAGACTTCAGTCTTCGGCTTGCCGAAGTGCCATTCGTAGACCACGAACTTGAAGTCTTTCAGGTCGCCTTTCTCGTCGTACGACAGGGTGCCGGTCGGGGTCTTGAAGGAACCGGCGTGGATGGCGGCTGCCACCTTGTCGGTGTCTTCGGACTTGGCCGCTTCGATACCTTTGGCGATCAGCTCCACAGCCGAGTAGGCCGGGAACACGAACGGGCCGCTCGGGTCCTTGCCGTCAGCCTTGATGGCGTCGACGATGGCCTTGTTCTCAGGGTCTGCGTCGAACGATTTCGGCAGGGTGACCAGCAGGCCTTCGGAGGCGTTCTGGGCGATCTGCGAAATGGAGTCGTTACCCACGCCTTCCGGACCCATGAACTTGGCTTTCAGGCCCTTCTCTTGAGCCTGGCGCAGGATCAGGCCCAGCTCTGGGTGATAGCCGCCGTAGTAGACGAAGTCGACGTTGTTCTGCTTGAGCTTCTGGATGATCGAGGAGAAGTCCTTGTCACCGGCATTCAGGCCTTCAAAGACGGCAACCTTGGTGCCTTTCTTCTCAAGGGTTTGCTTGACGGCGGTGGCGATGCCTTCACCGTACTGCTGCTTGTCGTGCAGAACGGCAACGACCTTCGGCTTGACGTGGTCGGCGATGTAGTTGCCGGCGGCCGGGCCCTGGGCGCTGTCCAGGCCGATGGTGCGGAAGATCAGCTTGTAGCCACGGGCGGTGATTTCCGGCGAAGTGGCGGCCGGGGTGATCATGATCACGCCTTCGTCTTCGTAGATGTCGGACGCAGGCTGGGTGGAGCTGGAGCACAGGTGGCCGACCACGAACTTGACGCCGTCGTTGACCACTTTGTTGGCGACTGCCACGGCCTGTTTAGGGTCGCAGGCGTCGTCGTATTCCTTGGCTTCGAGCATCTTGCCATCCACGCCGCCCGCGGCGTTGATATCCTTGATGGCTTGCTTGGCGCCGATGAACTGCATGTCGCCGTACTGGGTCACAGGACCCGTCTTGGGACCGGCGATGCCGATCTTGATGGTATCGGCGGCAAACGAATGGCTGGCTACCCCGGCCAGTACCATTGCGGCGAACAGCTTGGAAATCTTGATCATAGTGCTCCACTCATTCTGTTGTAATTCTTATAGTCCTGGCGGCCAGGGCTACAGACCGGGCGGGATTTGCGGCGTGGCCATGCCAACGCGCTAGCCCACCTTCCCCCGGAACATGTCCCGGAACTGTACCGGTACAGTGTAGAGCGCTGTTCGAGCGCTTGAAAAGCGGTCGAAAAGTGCGTCTTTCCTGCGTTGTCGCTTGATCGACAGAAAGATACAGAAAGGCGCCATCAAACTGCCTGCATCTGCGATCCCGCCCCACAACTTCGGGGTCAATCGACCAAATTACATATTTGAAACCGGGTTTTTCTGCAAAAATGCCGGCCTTTTTTATTGACCGATTTTTTGCGGATACCACCCATGACTGATCAAACAAGCACCCTCTATGCCAAATTGCTTGGCGAGACGGCAATCATCGAGTGGAAAGCGCTGGAGCGTTTTTGGGCCAAGGGTGACCTGATTTGGGTCGACCCCTGCCTTGACCTGATCGCGGTTGCTGAGGCGATGGCCGAGAATCGCAGCGAGATCTTCGCCAAGTGGCGTAGTGATGGCACTGTTGGGCCGGTATCGGCCGAGCAGGCATTGGACCTGCAAAGCCGCGACCCAGAGATCTGGGCGGTGGTGGTTTCGCCGTTCATCGTGATACAGGTGAAGGGCCAGGAAGAAGCGTGATCTTTTTTGGTGCGCAAAAATACGCATCAGCTCCGTTTTGGTGCTTGAAAGCGATCAAGGCGGGTAGAGGGAAGTAACAATTCGGCGTGGCGGTAACAGTTTACGGGATGCGTAATGTGGCCGCCGTTCTGGCAGGCACCAACGGAATCGTAGCCCGCCTGGGAAATGTTCGAATCAGTCAGGAGTTTATCGATGAGCACTGCACTACCTTCGCTTGGATTCGCCGGCATCGGCCTGATGGGCCTGCCCATGTGCCGCCGCCTGCTGGCAGCGGGTTATCCGCTGACGGTATGGAACCGCAGCCCGGACAAGTGCGCCGCACTGGTCGCTGCTGGCGCGGGCCTGGCCAGCAGCCCGGCCGAATTGTGCCGTGACAGCGACATGGTACTACTGTGCCTGGCCGACACGGCGGTGGTGCGTGAGGTGGTGTTTGGCGAGCAAGGCATTGCCCAGGGCGGGCGCAGCGGCCAGTTGCTGATCGATTTCTCTAGCCTGGAACCCACCGCCACCCGTGAAATGGCTGCCGAACTGGCAGCACTGTGCGGCATGGCCTGGCTGGATGCACCTGTCTCTGGCGGTACGCCCGGTGCCGAAGCGGGCACGCTGGCGATCATGGTGGGCGGTGAAGCGGCCGATCTGCAGCGTGCACGCCCGGTGTTGGAGGTGCTTGGTCAGCGCGTGACGCATATGGGCGCGGTAGGCACGGGGCAGGTGACCAAGGCGTGCAACCAGATGATCGTAGCGTGCAATGCCCTGGTAATTGCAGAAGTGGTGGCATTGGCCGAACAGTCGGGCGTGGACGCGACGCTGATCGCTGAAGCGCTGGCGGGTGGCTTTGCCGATTCCAAGCCATTGCAGATTCTTGCGCCGCAAATGGCCGAGAGCCGCTTCGAGCCAATCAAGTGGCACGTACGCACGCTGCTCAAGGACCTCGATGGCGCGGTCAAGTTTTCCCGCGAGCAAGGCTCGGCGACGCCACTCAGTGGCCTTGCCGCGCAACTGATGCGCTTGCACGGTAGCCAGGGTTACCTGCAAAAAGATCCGGCGACCCTGGTTGAGCTGTACCGCAACAAGGTGTGATCCGGCTGCTCTGGCGCTGCAACCGCTCCAGCAGTGGGCGCAACTCGGCCAGCGGTACGGGGTTCCCCAACAGGTACCCCTGCAGGTAGTCGCAGCCAAGGCTTTCGAGGAACGCCCGCTGTTCGGCGGTTTCCACGCCCTCGCTGACTACCCGCAGGTGCAGCGTATGCGCCATGGCGATGATCGCCTGGACAATCTCGCGGTCTTTCTGGCTGCCCGGTACATCCTGCAGAAAGGTGCGGTCGATCTTCAGCACATCCAATGGCAGGCGCTTGAGGTAGGCCAGTGACGAGTAGCCGGTACCAAAGTCATCGATCGAAAGTGCCACCCCCAAGGCTCGGACGCGTTTGAGCAGGCTGACCGTGCGCTGGATATCGCCCACCAAGGCGTTTTCGGTCACCTCCAGCTCCAGGTGGCGCGGCGCAAGGCCGGCGTGGAACAGCGCCTTTTCAACTTCGTTGGGCAGTTCGTCGTGGCTGAGGGTGACTGCCGAGCAATTGACCGTGACCTGGACCTCGCCGTAGCCGTGGCGCTGCAAGTGGGCCAGGTCGGCACAGGCATGGCGCAGCACCCACAGGTCCAGGTCGATGATCAGGCCGTTGGCTTCGGCAATGCCGACAAAACGGTCGGGCCCGAGCAGGCCATGTTGAGGATGCTGCCAGCGTACCAGCGCTTCCAGTTTGGCCACTTGCCCACTGCGCAGGTCAAAGATCGGCTGGTAGTGCACACACAGGCCGCGCTCTTCAAGCAGTGCCAGGCGCAGCTCTTCTTCCAGTTGCAAGGCGATCGACGCGCGAGCCTTCAGGCTGTCATTAAAGAAGTTCAGGCTGTTGCGCCCGTTCTCCTTGGATTGGTAGAGGGCCAGGTCGGCATGCTTGAGTAACTCTTCGGCTGTGCCGCCATCGTCCGGGAAGATACTTATACCAATGCTGGTGGTCATGACCATGCGCCGTCCGCCCAGGTCGATGGGGTCTTTCATCCGTTGCATGATGCGCTGGGCCAGGTGGCGGGCTTCGTCGCGGCTGTTCAGGCTGGTGACCACACAGAACTCGTCGCCACCAAAACGCGCAACCAGATCGTGGCTGCGGGTAGCGGCCTTGATGTGGTGGGCGATTACCTTGAGCAGCTCGTCACCGGCGTCGTGGCCGAGGCTGTCGTTGATGCGCTTGAAATGGTCGATGTCGAGAAACATCACGGCCAGGCGGTTTTCGCTGGCCTGAGTTTCGACCAGGCGCTCAGCGAACACCTGGTTGAATCCGCGGCGGTTGAGCAGGTTGGTCAGGGCATCATAGTGCGCCGCCTGCTGCAGCGAAGCGCGGGCCTGGTCCAGTTGGCTGAGCAGTACGCTGACCCGGCGCAGGTCGTGCTCCTTGCTTTGCAGCTTCTTGTCGGCCAGTGCGGCGCTGATGCTGGCGCCACTGATCAGCAGGGTGATGAAGCCGATGCCCAGTCCCAGCTGCAGGCTGTTGTCGCCAGACGGCAGGCGCAGTGCGGTATCGGCAGGGATGATCAAGGTCATGGCCGACATCGCGGTGAAATGAGTGGCGACGATGCCGCCCGCCATCAGCAGGCTGGCGCCGTACTTCATGGCCTGGTACAGGGTGCCGCTGCCATTGCGCAAGTAGCGGGCCAGGTACAGCGAGGTCAGGGCGGTGAGCAGGGCAATAGCGGCAGAGGCAAGTAGCAAGCCGGTTTGGTAGTACTGGCGGGCACCCGTTTCCATCGCGGCCATGCCGACAAAATGCATGAGGATGATGCCCAGGCCGATCAGCCCTGCGCTCAGCACGAAGTGGTGCGCGCGCATCTTGCTGCGTTCGAGGCTGTGCATGGCCAGCCAGGCCACGCCCAGTGCGATGAGCAGCGAAAGAATGGTCAGGGATACGTCGTAGTGCACGTCCACCGGGGCCCGAAAGGCCAGCATGCTGATGAAGTGCATGGCCCATATGCCGCCTGCCAGGCAGCAAGCTCCAAGCATGTTCCATTGTCGGTGGGCGGTGGGGTCGTCGCTGTGGGACTGGCGCTCGGCCATGTCGAGGGTGGCGAAACAGGCCGCGCAAGCAACGAAATAGGCGAGCAGAACCAAGAGCGGTTCATGACGGCAGTCGATGACGATGCGCCCGGTTGCGGGAAGATCGGCGAACAGTTGCAGCCCCAGCCATTCCATGGAATGCCTCTTGATCGAGTTTTCACTCGTCTGCGCTACAACCCTGTGCAGACTGTCCAGAGGCAGTATAGGAAGGAGTGCTTAAGCCTTCCTGACTAATGGCACAATGATTTCTACGATTTGGTTATAACTCCAATCGCAGTGAGGAATAAATTCGGGGCCCTGATGCCTTCCTGTGGGAGCGGGCGAGCCCGCGAAGCATCCACTGCGGTGGATGCCACCGGCTTCGCCGGTGTTCGCGGGCGTGCCCGCTCCCACAAGGGCGCGGGGCCTGCGTTAGCCAGCCACCAGCACGCGAATGGCTTCCAGGCGCAGGGCGGCCTTCTCCAGCATTGCCAGGCCATCTTCGCGCCGCTTGCGCAGGGCGTCGATTTCGCTGTCACGCACACTTGGGTTGACCGCTTGCAATGCCACCAGGCGCGCCAGCTCTTCGTCGGCCTCGGCTGTCAGGCGGCGCTGGGCTTCGGCCACGCGCTCGTTGTGGGCCGGCAGGATCTTCTCCTCGCCGCCACTGATACGCTTGGCCAGCACATCGCGCTGGGCCTGGACGAACTTGTTGGCGCTGGCGCGCGGTACGCTCTCGAGCTGGTCGTTGAGGGTTTCGAAGGCCACGCGTGACGCCAGGTCGTTGCCATTGGCGTCGAGCAGGCAGCGCAGTGCCGCCGGCGGCAGGTAGCGGCCCAGTTGCAGGCTGCGGGGTGCCACCACCTCGCTGACGAACAGCAGTTCAAGCAGTACGGTGCCTGGTTTGAGCGCTTTGTTCTTGATCAACGCCACGGCGGTGTTGCCCATCGAGCCTGACAGCACCAGATCCATGCCACCCTGCACCATCGGGTGCTCCCAGGTGAGGAACTGCATGTCCTCGCGTGACAGCGCCTGGCCACGGTCATAGGTGATGGTCACGCCTTCATCGTCGCCCAGCGGGAAGCTGGCATCGAGCATCTTCTCGCTCGGTTTGAGGATCAGTGCGTTCTCGGAATGGTCTTCGCTGTCGATGCCGAAAGCGTCGAACAGGGTTTCCATGTAGATCGGCAGGGCGAACTGGTCGTCCTGTTCGAGAATGGCCTCGACCAGCGCCTGACCTTCGCCGGCTCCGCCGGAGTTGAGCTCCAGCAGGCGGTCACGGCCAGTGTGCAGTTCGGCTTCCAGGCGCTCGCGCTCGCTGCGGGCGTCGGCCACCAGGGTATCCCAGGCCTTGTGATCGCCGCCTTCCAACAGCGGCAGCAGGCGTGGGCCGAACTGGTGCTGCAGGGCATTGCCGGTGGGGCAGGTGTTGAGGAAGGCGTTGAGCCCTTCGTGGTACCACTGGAACAGGCGCTCTTGCGGGCTGTCTTGCAGGTACGGGATGTGCAACTGGATAGTGTGCTTCTGACCAATCCGGTCAAGGCGGCCGATGCGCTGTTCGAGCAGGTCGGGGTGCGCTGGCAGGTCGAACATCACCAGGTGATGAGCGAACTGGAAGTTGCGGCCTTCGCTGCCGATTTCCGAGCAGATCAGCACCTGGGCGCCAAACTCTTCATCGGCAAAGTAGGCAGCGGCGCGGTCGCGCTCGAGGATGCTCATGCCTTCATGGAACACCGAGGCCGGGATGCCGGAGCGCACGCGCAGGGCGTCCTCCAGGTCCATGGCGGTTTCGGCGTGGGCGCAGATCACCAGCACTTTGGTGCGCTTGAGCATCTTCAGGGTGTCGATCAGCCAGTCGACGCGTGGGTCGAAACGCCACCAGCGCTCGTCATCGGCCACTTCACCCTGGGCCTGGAAGGCAACTTCCGGGTACAGCTCGGCATGCTCGCCGGCTGGCAGGTTGCGGTATTGCTCGGGCGTGGCCAGCGGGTAGGGGTGCAACTGGCGCTCGGGGAAGCCCTGAATCGCCGCACGGGTGTTACGGAACAGCACGCGTCCGGTGCCGTGGCGATCCAGCAGCTCGCGAATCAGCCGCGCGCTGGCCTGGGTGTCGCCGTCGCTGACTGCAGCCAGCAGGGCTTCGCCTTCGGCACCCAGGAAGCCCAGGATGGTGGCGTGGGCCTTGGGTGACAGACGGCCCTCGTCGAGCAGTTCCTGCACCGCTTCGGCTACCGGGCGGTAGTGCTCGCTTTCGGCGCGGAAAGCGGCCAGGTCGTGAAAACGGTTGGGGTCGAGCAGGCGCAGGCGGGCGAAGTGGCTGTCCTGGCCCAGCTGCTCGGGGGTGGCGGTGAGCAGCAGTACGCCCGGAATCACTTGGGCCAGTTGCTCGACCAGGCCGTATTCGGCGCTGACCTGGTCTTCGTGCCAGACCAGGTGGTGGGCTTCGTCGACGACCATCAGGTCCCAGCCAGCGGCAAACAGCGCGTCCTGGGCCTTTTCGTCGTCGACCAGCCACTCAAGGGCAACCAACGCCAGTTGGGCATCCTCGAACGGGTTGCTGGCGTCGCTTTCGATGAAGCGCTCGGCGTCGAACAGCGCCACTTGCAGATTGAAGCGCCGGCGCATTTCCACCAGCCACTGGTGCTGGAGGTTTTCCGGCACCAGGATCAGTACGCGGCTGGCGCGACCCGACAGCAGCTGGCGGTGAATGACCAGGCCGGCTTCGATGGTTTTGCCCAGGCCCACTTCGTCGGCCAGCAGAACGCGTGGGGCGCTGCGGTCGGCGACTTCGCGGGCAATGTGCAGTTGGTGGGCGATGGGCTGTGCGCGGCAGCCGCCCAACCCCCACAGTGCCGACTGCATCTGCTTGCTGGTGTGCTGCAGGGTGTTGTAGCGCAGGCTGAACCACGACAGTGGGTCTATCTGCCCGGCGAACAGGCGGTCGCTGGCCAGGCGGAACTGAATGAAGTTCGACAACTGGGTTTCGGGCAGGGTGCGAGGCTGGTTCTGCCCGTCCAGGCCGTGGTAGACCATCAGCCCGTCGATGTCCTCGACTTCGCGTACGGTCAGCTTCCAGCCTTCGAAGTGGGTGATCTGGTCACCTGGCGAGAAGCGCACGCGGGTCAGCGGCGCATTGCGCAGGGAATACTGGCGGGTGTCGCCAGTGGCCGGGTAGAGCACGGTCAACAGGCGGCCATCCTGCGCCAGGATGGTACCCAGGCCGAGCTCTGCTTCGCTGTCGCTGATCCAGCGTTGCCCCGGTTGATACTGCTGCGCCATACTGCCTGAACTCCCGCGATGAAAAAGCCGATTATGTTAACGGATCGGCCGGTCAGACCAAAGTGCCGAGAGCACCGAAAGGTATCGAAAGGCATAGTCTAGTCGTTTCATCGCCCTGCACAGCGCCGCCGATGAGGGCCCCGGATCAACATGTCTGCCAAGCACCGCTGGATCAGCGCTTCGATGGCCGTGGGCAGCCTGGTGCTGCTGAGCGCCTGCGAGCAGAAAAACTTTGAGACTTTGCCCCCCATTCCGATGGAGCAGCTTGAGGTACTGGGCGTGCAGACGCCGATAAAGAGCGTGCACTTTCGTGACAGTGACGGCGAAGGGCTGCTGGTCCTGAGCCGCAGCGATGGCCAGGTCAGCGACCTGGAAAGCGAACAAGAAGTGGACAAGGTGGTGCTCAAGGCCACCTTGTACGGGCGCACGGCCGAGAACGACACCTTCAAGGCGCGTTGGCAGGTCGAGCAGGAAACGACCTGCCCGGGGCTGGACCTGGACGTGGACTTCTATAATGACGTCAGTGATGTGAGCGACCTGAACAAGAATGGGGTGGCCGAGATAACGGTGGCCAGCCATGCGTTCTGCGGCGGCGGTATCGACCCGCATGACATCGCCATCGAGATGCGTGAAGGGCAGGCCAGTTACACCATTACCGGCCAGTCGCTGATCACCCCGGCGGGCGAGGAACCGATCGGTGGTGAGCGCGAGGACAGCGCTTCGCTGAAAGCCGCGCCGCAGGTGTTACGCGATCATATGGATGCGGTTTGGCAACAGGTGTACAAGCGGCCCTGGAGCGAGGCCAGTCCGCCAGTGGACGACGAGCCGGGTGACGAAGCCGAGTAAATGTTGTCCATGACATCAAGGTAAAGCTGCGCCTGCCGATACAGGGGGCATAGGAGAACGTCCATGCTGCCGCCGATCATTCCGCTCAGTGCCGCCCCGGTCACCTCGCAACAGGACCCGGTCAAGCCAACCCCCGATATCAAGCCGGTGGTGCCGACGCAGCCTGCGTCCGGCGAAAGTGCCATTGACCTCAAGCGCCAGCGCGACCCGCAGGAGCAGGTATTGTTGCTGCGCGATGAACAGCGCCGCCAGCAGCAACGCCGCAATAAGGGCGAGCAGGAACGCTACGATGCCGTCCCGGGTGACGAGGTCAATGCCGACAATACCGTGCCGGTAGCGCCATTGATGGGCGAGCATGTACGCCAAGGACTGCTGGTGGACATCGAAGTCTGATACGGGGCTGGTCAGCGCCTGCGCCTGGCTTCATCATGCATGTCTCTGTTGATCGTCGAGCCCACCCATGAGCCAAGACAACCTCATCGATTTCGATGCCGAACGTGCCAAGCGCGTCCACGACCTCAAGGAAAAGCGGCTGAACGAAATGCGCAATGCTTTCGAGCAGGCCCTGCCTTTGAGTACCAGCAAGAAAAAGAAGCCCAAGGGCAAACCTGAGAAGCGTTGAAACTTGACGCAGGTCAACCCTGCGCCCCCCTCGCGTGCCCGGCCTCGGGCACCATTGACACTGATCAATTTTCCCCGCCGCCACATTGGTTAACGTGTACCCATCGGACAACGGCAAACGAATGGGGAGGCCAGCATGTTCTTCGACAACGTGGTTATCGCCGGTGTGGTAACGGTCGGGCTGATGGTCGCCTTCTTTGCCGGTCTGGGCATTTTCATCTGGAAGGACTCGAACAAGCGCAAGCCGCGCTGACCTTCCGGGTACACGAGCACGCAAGGCATTTAGGGCGACTTCGGTCGCCCATTTTTTTGCCTGCATTTTTTATTGCCTGAGCTGTCCCTCTCGGTACAGGCCAATCGCATATACATGATTAGCTAGCTAATTAATCGTTTCCGCTTTATTCTGCTCATCATTGTCTATCTTTTCAGCAAGACTTTTCCCCGCAAGGTCCGCCTCGTGCCCATCACCTTTCAGGCCCTGTTCGCGCCCAACAGCCTCGCCCTCAAGTTTGCCATCAAGACCCTGCTCGGTGGCGGCCTGGCGTTGTGGCTGGCGATGCGCTGGGGGCTGGAGCAACCCTCCTGGGCATTGATGACTGCTTTCATCGTCGCCCAGCCGCTATCGGGCATGGTGGTGCAGAAAGGCTTGGCGCGGTTGGCCGGCACGTTGGTCGGCACAGTCATGTCAGTGCTGTTCATCGGCCTGTTCGCCCAGACCCCCGGGCTGTTCCTGCTTGCCTTGGCGCTGTGGCTGGCCCTGTGTACCGCCGCGTCCACCCAGTTGCGCAGCGCTTGGGCCTATGCTTTCGTGCTGGCCGGCTACACCGCAGCGATCATTGCCTTGCCGGCCATTGACCACCCCCTGCAGGTATTCGACCAGGCCGTGGCGCGCTGTACCGAGATCTGCCTGGGTATTTTCTGTGCAACAGCCAGCAGTGCCTTGCTCTGGCCCATGCGGGTCGAGCAGCAACTGGGCGGGCAGGCACGGCAGGCCTGGCAGAACGGCCTGCAGGCCGCCAGCGCCATGCTGGGCGGAGAGGACGAGGCGCGCAAAGGCCTGCTGGAAAGCCTGGGACGCATCGTTGCCATCGACAGCCAACGTGAGCATGCCTGGTTCGAGGGCAATCGCGGGCGACAACGTGCCCGTGCCATTCGTGGCCTTAGCCAGAAACTGCTGGTGCTGTTGCGTATTTCCCGTTCGGTGCGCCGCCAGTGGCGGCAACTGGATGAGTGTGAGGTCGAGCACCTGACGCCTTGGTTGCAGGAAGTGCGTACGCTGCTCGACCAACCCGACCAGCCCAGCCTGTTGTTGTTGCGTCAGCGTATCTGGGATGCCGCACACGACGAGCAGATCAGTTCGGCGGAGCACTTCTGCCTGGCGCGCATGGCCCTGCTATTGGACTATGCCATGGCCGCCAGCCAGGCACTTGAGGATGTGGAGGCGGGCAGGGCGCCCAAGGACGTGTCCCAGGGGCTGGCCGTGCACCGAGACTGGTCGCTGGCCTTGCTGTTCGGCTCGCGCAGTGCGCTGGCCTTCCTGGTAATGAGTGGTTTCTGGCTGGCCACGGCCTGGCCTTCGGCACCGGGTGGCCTGGTGCTGACCTGCGTGGTCTGCAGCCTGTTCGCCAGTCGCGAGAACGGCGCACAGATCGGCCTGAGTTTTCTGCGCGGGATATTCCTGGCGATACCGGCGGCGTTTCTGGTCGGGCAGATCATGCTACCGCAATGGAGCAGTTTCGCCATGCTCTGCCTGGGCATGGGCGTGCCACTGTTTCTTGGTGCACTGGGCATGGCCCATCCGCGTACCGGGGCTACGGCCACTTCCTATTGCCTGCACTTCATTGTGCTGGTGTCGCCGCTCAACGCCATGCAGTTCGGCGTGGCGACCATGTTGAACAGTGCCTTGGCCATGCTGGTGGGGGTGTCGGCAGCGGTCATGGCCTTCCGCTTGCTGGTGTTCCGCCACCCGGCCTGGCTGGGCCGGCGCTTGCGTGCTGCAACGCAGAACGACTTGGTGCGCCTGACCCGGCGCGACCTGCGCGGGGCTGACAGCTGGTTTGGCGGGCGCATGGCCGACCGGCTGATGCAACTGGCGCGGCATGCCAGTGAATTACCGGAAGGCGAACGCAAACGCTGGGATGACGGCCTGCACGGGCTGGATATCGGCGACGAACTGGTGCACCTGCGCATGTGCCTGGCGGTCGCCCAGGCCCCTTTGGGGCGGGCCGAGCGCGAGTACCTGCAACACGTGGAGGCAGTGCTGGCCAAAGGGCCGGCTGCCGGGCGTGGGCAGCGGCTGGATGCTGCCAGTGAGCAGTTCATTGCAGCCTTGCGTCGGCTGCCAGCCAGCGACCCGCTTCGCCTGGCCGAGGGGGCAGTACTGCAATTGCAGAAAAGCTGGGGCAAATGGTGCCGCTGGCAGGAGGACACCCATGGGTTTGCGTGAGTGGGAAGTGGGCGGTGTGCTGCTCAGCCCGTTTCTGCTTTATGTGTTGTTGGCGCTGTTGCTCACCGGCCTGTTGCGCCTGGTGGTGCATGCCACACCGCTGGGGCGCTGGATTTGGCATGAAGCGCTTTTCGATGCGGCGCTGTTCGTTTGTGTGTTGTTCCTGGTGGTACGCCTGCTGGGAACTTTATAAAGGAGTGTTTCGATGCGTGCGGCCGTACGTATTCTGGTGACCCTGTGTGTGGTGGCCCTGGCCGTGTTGGCCGGCTACCAGCTGTGGCAGTACTACATGCTCACCCCATGGACGCGCGATGCCCGTGTGCGCGCCGATGTGGTGGTGATTGCACCTGATGTGTCTGGCTGGGTTCGCGAACTCAAGGTTCATGACAACCAGCAGGTCAAGGCTGGCGACCTGTTGATGAGCATTGACCGCGAGCGCTTCCAGGCCGCGTTCGATCAGGCCAGCGCGGTGACCGAGACCCGCGCCCAGCAACTGCGCTTGCGCGAGCGTGAAGCAGCCCGGCGTACTGCCTTGGGGCCGGAGGCGATCAGTGCCGAGTTGCGTGAAAACGCCCAGATCAATGCCGCCATCGCGCGTGGCGAGTTGCATGAGGCCGAGGCGCAGTTGCAGGTGGCCAGGATCAACCTCGCGCGCAGTGAGGTGCGGGCACCGCGCAGCGGGCATATCACCAATCTGCGTCTGGCCGAAGGCAATTATGTGAACACCGGGGAATCGGTGATGGCGCTGGTGGATGATTCGACGTTCTACATCCAGGCCTATTTCGAGGAAACCAAGCTGCCGCGCATTCGCGTTGGGGACACCGTGAAGGTGTGGCTGATGGGCACGGGTGAACCGATGCAGGGGCACGTGGAGAGCATCAGCCGCGGCATCACCGACCGCAACAGCAACCCGGACAGCCAGTTGCTGCCGGAGGTAGAGCCCACCTTCAACTGGGTGCGACTGGCCCAGCGCATACCGGTGAGGATCCGCCTGGATCAGGTGCCGGAAGGGCTGACCTTGAGTGCGGGGATGACGGCGAGTGTGCAAGTGCACGAGGACCGCGACCCGCAGTGATGGTGCTGCCTCAATAGACAGAAATGTAACGTTCGAAGCGGTACAGCCGGGTCGTGTGGTGAAGGCAGTACAGCTTGAGGTCGTCGACGACGTTGGGCAGGCACGAAAAAATTTGGCGAACGGCCCGCCAGTTGCGTTAGGCTGCCGCTGTGAGTTGCCCGACAGAGGCAACCCTTCTTCCGCCAGGCGTGCGTATCTTCCGATTTCATTGCGAGGTTACGTCATGGCCATCACTTCCCAGGATATCTGCAACGCCGCCGATCAGCTAAAGGGCTTTGTCGGTTTTCACGGCAAGCGCGGTGTTCATATCGTGCGTTTCTCCGAGGACGCGTTCGGCATGGACGTGGCCGACGCCAGTATCACCCCCTGCAGCGAGTTTGTCTGGCGGCCCGAGCAAGGGCAGCGCATGGCGTTGTGCCGCGAACGGCTGTCGCTGTTGCTGGATCAGCATGTGGATGACCGCTTGAACATTGGTGAACCGCTGCGCGCCTACCTGCGCCGCTGTGATCTGCCCGAAATCGTGGCGCAGCGCAGCCTGCAGCAGCACACCCAGTCTGTTTAGGAGCAAGGCCGCGTCTACAAGGGCTGTGCAGTGCTTTGGGAGGTTTGGTGCAACAACGCCGCCAATCCGGCACTGTCCAGGGGCATGCTCAGGTAATAGCCTTGCACTTCATGGCAGCGATCGTTTTCCAGCGCCTTGAGTTGATGTTCGCTTTCCACGCCTTCGGCTGTCACTGTCAGCCCCATCGCCTCACCCAGGTTGATGATGGCCTGGACCACAGCGCGGTCGCTGCCGCCGTTGTTGTTCAGGCCGCTGATGAAGCGTTTGTCGATCTTGATGCTGTCGAACGGGTAAGTACGCAGGTAGCCCAACGACGAATAGCCGGTGCCGAAATCATCCATGTTCAGGCGCACCCCTAGCTCCTTGAGCGACAGCATGGTGCCTAGCGCGCCCTCGATGTCGTTGAGCATCACGTTCTCGGTAATCTCCAGTTCCAACCGCTGGGCGGGGAAGGCCGTGTCGAGCAAAATTTCGCGCACGTCGGCTACCACATCGCTGCGCAAGAACTGCGCAGGCGACAGGTTGACCGAAACCAGCACGTCGGCTGGCCAGTCATGGGCAGTGCGGCAAGCTTCGCGAAGCACCCAGCGGCCCAGCGCAACAATGATGTCGCTCTGCTCGGCCAACGGAATGAAGGTGTCCGGCCCCAGTAACCCTTCCTGTGGATGCCGCCAGCGCACCAAGGCCTCGACCGCGACGATACGCAGGTCGTCGAGGCGGTAGCGCGGCTGGTAATGCAACTCGAACTCCTCATTGCGCAGGGCCCGGCGCAGGTCGTTCTCCAGCTGGCGGCGGTACTGGATCTGCTGGTTCATTTCGGCAACGAAATAGCGCCATGTGTTCTTTCCATCGGCCTTGGCCTGGTACAGGGCGATGTCGGCGCAGCGGATCAGCTCACCTGCATCGAAGCCCTGGTTACGCGTCTGGGCAACGCCAATGCTGGCACCGATGTGCAGCGGCTGGCTTTCGAAGACGATGGGTTGCTGCAGCAGGCCGATCAGGCGCGCACAGAAGCGGTCGATCTCGCTGCTGTTGTCCATGCCGCTGAGTACCAGGATGAACTCGTCGCCGCCCAGACGCGCGACCAGGTCGCCATCGCGGGTGGTGTCGCGCAGGCGCGTTGCCACTTCTTGCAGCACGGCATCTCCGGCGGCATGACCGAGCGAGTCGTTGATCGGCTTGAAGTTGTCCAGGTCCAGCAGCAACAAGGTCAGCGGCGGCGAGTCACTGCCGCGCAACAAGGCCTGCTCCAGGTGCCGGGCGAGTTTGTTGCGGTTGGCCAGCCCGGTCAGTGGGTCGTGCAGCGAAAGATGCTGGATGCGCGCGTGGGCGTCGACTTCGTCGGTGATATCGCTGGCGGTACCCCGAAAACCGATGGCCTTGCCATCGCGCCAGATAGCGCGGGCGGATATCCGGCAGTAGCGGTTTTGGCCATTCTGGTCGCGGTAAGTGCAGCGCAGGTTGGCCAGTTGCTGCGGGTCGGCGGTTGCCAGGGCGTCGAGCCAAGGTGACAGCGGCGTGGTATCGCAGGCCAGCAACTGGTTGAGCGGGTGGCCCAGCCAGCCGTCTACCGGGTAGCCGGTGACGTTGGCGAAGCGTTGCGACAGGTAGGTCAGGCGTTGTTGCCGGTCGGTTTCCCAGATCCAGTCGGATGCCGACTCGGCCACCGCGCGGAAACGCTGCTCGCTGGCCTCCAGGGCCTGGTTGCTTTGTTGCAGATGCACGAGCGTGAGGCCGATTGCCCGGGAGCTGCGCAAGGCATGACGGAACAGGTACAGCATCACCAGGCCAAGTATCAGTAGTGCGCACAACAGTGCTGGCAATACTGCCCGCAGCATCTGACGCCCCGGCAGTGGGCTGTTCCAGGTCAGATGGTAGCCGGTGTTGCCCAGGTCGATGCGCAGGTGGCTGTGATCCTGCATATCCTCCTTTTCCACGTGCATGCCCGTCAGGCCGGCGCCGTTGCCCAACTGCGCCAGTTTGCTTTCGGTGAGCTGGTCAATGAACAGCATCACTGGCGCTTGGCTCACCTCGCTGTCGGTAACCTCCCGGTCCGGGCGCACGGCTGCTGCACTGAGTGCGGCCGGCCAGCCATTGAACAGCACGAAACGGGTGATTTGCTCGCGTGAAACTGCCGCTGCGCGGGCTTGTTCGATGATCGGTTGCAGCGGTGTGTCTATATAGGTGTTGGCACCTGCCTGGCTGGGCTGGCCTTTGAACAAGGCATAGGTGGTGCGGTCGTTTTCCACTACGAACACCCCTTCGTAGCCGCTGGCGCTGTACAGCGACTCGCCTATGTTTTTTTCCTCGTAGGCCCATTGCCAGTCGGCTTGGCCCGACAAGTGCTCGAAGGCTGCATCCCATACGGCATAGCTGGACAGAAACTGGCGCGAGGCGAGCAGCCGTTGTTCCAGCGCCTGGTTCGCATGGAAGGCGCTACGCTGGCGCTCCTGTTGGTCGAGTGTACTGGCGATATTGAACAGAGCGCCGAGAATGACCAGGCAAGCCAGGCCGAACACTGCGCTGAAACCGGCAATGAGGTGGCGCACCTGAAAGCGCGGTGTGGGGCTAGCGGGTGGAAGCTTGGCGGTCCTGGCCATGCGCGAGCGGCTCCTTCAGGCAACCTCCCGCCAGGCAGTCAGGAAGGAGGTTCAATCAGAATAGGCCAGCCTGAGCGCGGCAGCTTCACTGCGGGCAAAATTGACCTGATCGCGGCCAGCGTGCTTGGCGATGTACAGCGCCTTGTCTGCCTGTTCGAGCCAGTGTTCGGGGGACTCGAGGTTGGCCTCGAAGGGTGACAGGCCGATACTCAGGCTGATGCGCAGGTGCGGTAACTGTGGGTTGCGGTAGCTGGAAACCCGCTCGCGCAGACGCTCCATGACTTGGCAGGCCTGGGCTTCACTGATTTCAGGCAGGATCACGCAGAATTCGTCGCCGCCGTAACGCCCGGCCTGGTCGCCCTCGCGCAAACTGCGCCGCAGCTCAGCGCTGAGCTGGCGCAGTACACAGTCGCCGACCACATGGCCAAAGGTGTCGTTGATGGTCTTGAAGTGATCGATGTCGATCAGGGCAATCACCGCGTGCTCCTGTCGCTGCTTGCACGCCTGGAACTTGAGCTGCAGCAGGTCCTTCCAGGCGCCATGGTTGAACAGCCCGGTCAGGCTGTCGGTGAGGCTCAGGGCGCTCAGCCGGCGCTTGTGGTCGCCCAGCTTGATCGCAAGCTGGTAGCACACCCAGCCCAAGGCCAGTGGGTACAGCGCCAGCATGGGCAGGCACGCATAGACCTGCAGGGGCGTGGCGATCAATTGCAAGCCAGGGCCTAGCAGCAGGATGGCGGCGAGCATGCCAGCCAGTTGCGCCAGCGCTCCGCGAAAGACCATGCGCTTGCCGCCGGCGGCGACGTTGTTCATCGTCATCATCGACAGCACGGTCACGCTGGGCAGCGGGTTGAAGTGCATGGCGGCAGTCCAGAACCCGCCCATCAGCGAGTCCAGCAGAAGGTTGCGCTGTTCCGCCTGGTAAGGCGTTGCCGAGCGGGCAGCCCACTGGTAGGCCACGTGCGGCCACAGCAAACCATTGAACAGTACTAGCAGCCATGTCCAGGAGGGGGGCGACAGCGGCGCAATCGCCGCCATGACAGTGAACAGGCCGATTCCCAGGCCAATGACCCGCGGCAGGTAGATGCGCTTGACGAATGAAAGCCCTTTGCCGATGCGATTGTCCATAATGCTGATCTTCTTCTGCCGGTGTACCGTTCATCGCATAATTCGGATGAATATTGTTGAACAGTGTTACATCGGCGAGAAATGACCTTACAAGCCAATTCACGGTTGATTCGATCACTGTGGTGGGCAGTCGATAACCAGGCTCAGGTGCGACTGAGCGCGCCGCGGACGAGAGCGGGGCAACCTGGAGTCACCGCATGGCGGGCAGAACGGATGTGTAGCCCTGGCCCATGAGTAAGCAGGCCAGGGGCATGAGCTCACCGTAGCGGCACGCTGAGTATCATTTTGGCTCATGTCTGCTGCGCGCGGACTGGGGCTGGTCGTCGTTCAGAAGTCGCGAGGGTGGTTTGCCACTGTCACTGCGCACTTGCGCATGGCTGATCAAGGCGAAGATGAAACTGCCACCGATGATGTTGCCCGCCAGCGTCGGCAGTGCAAATTCCAGCCAGAAACGGCTCCAGGTTTCGTCGCCAGCCCACACCAGGTAGGACACTTCGACTGACCCCACCACTATATGAGTGAAATCGCCAAGGGCCATCAGGTAGGTGATCATCAGAATGATCCAGATCTTGGCGTGCTCCATTGAAGGGATCATCCAGACCATGGTGGCAATCATCCAGCCTGAGACTATGCCCTTGGCGAACATCTGGCTGATGTCGTTCTTCATTACCTTGCGACCGACCTCCAGGAATGCCACATCGGTCTTGCTGTCGAAGATCGGCAGTTCCAGCATCACCCAGGCTACCAGCAGGGTGCCTGCCAGGTTGCCAAACAACACCACGCCCCAGAGGCGTAGCAGTCGTCCGAAGTTGGCCAGCGTAGGGGCGGTCATGACGGGCAGCACGGCGGTGAGCGTATTTTCGGTGAACAGTTGCTGGCGTGCCAGGATCACGGCAAGAAAGCCCGCACTGTAGCCGATGCTGGCGACCACCTGGGCACCATCGCCTTCTGGCAGGCGGGCGTAGAATAGCCCCATGGCCATCAACGACAGCCCCATGGACAGGCCGGCGGCAAGTGCCGACCACCACAACGCGGCAAGTGTACGTTCCAGTTCCTGGTCGCCCTGGTAGCGAATGATTTCGTGCAGCACAGCCGCCCGCGGCGGTTGGCTGTGGCTGACCTCCTGCTCTTCATCTGCAGAGAGGCCGGGGGTTTTCTCGCTTTGCCCATTGCTCATGGCCGCTACGCTCCGTGGTGTGTTTCTTTACAGATCCACGGCGCTTTCATTAGTTGCCGGTTAGCGGCAAAACGTTAATGGAAAAGTTTTTCAGAACAAGGTGTTGACTCTGATTTCAAAGCGCGTATTATTCGCCTCCTCGCAGCGATGAACGCTTCGGGGCAAGCGGTAAGTTGTTGAAGTTGTTAGCTTTCGAAAGAAAGCGGTGGTAAAAAACTTCAAAATAAACGCTTGACAGGTTCTGAGGAAAGCGTAGAATGCGCGCCTCGGTTGAGGCGAAAAGCTCTTAACC